>RFIF01000269.1 GCA_003695655.1 Cyanobacteria bacterium J069 | reverse complement strand
GGTCAGGGGTCAGGGGTCAGGGGTCAGGGCGTAGAGAAGAAGCGCGGGCAGGAGAAGCCGCCTGAGGAAAAGCCGCCGGAAGCGCCTGCGATTCGCACGTCGAAGAATACGGTTGACCTGCGCGGCAGCCGGGTGGCGGATGCCGAAGTGGTGCTGGAACGGGCGATCGCCAGCGCCCAAGCGGGCCCGCTGTGGATTATCCACGGGCACGGCACGGGCAAACTGCGGCAGGGGGTTCATGCCTTCCTGAAAGAGCATCCGCAGGTGTCGCGCTTTGAGGCGGCAGAGCAGGCCGATGGCGGCTCTGGTGTGACGGTTGCCTATATAGAATAAGTTTGGAACCATCTGAGAACACGAGAATTGCCGATGTCCCTCACTGTAAAAGATTTGGAAGCCGTCCAAGCCAAGCTGGGCAGTGACTATCGTGTGGAACTCGTAGACGGGAGGATTACGGTCATGAGTCCTTCAGGCTATGAGTCGGATGAGGTGGCGTTTCGGTTTGGGCGTCGCCTGGCAGATTGGGTCGAGCCAAATCGCCTGGGGCGGGTGACGGGTTCCAGCGCTGGGTTTACGCTGCCTGATTCCAACACTCGTGCGCCGGATGTGTCCTTTGTCAAGGCAGAGCGGCTGCGTCGCGCTCCCCGCAGCTTTGCACAGCTTGCGCCTGATCTGATGGTTGAGGTGAAATCACCTAGCGATCGCTTGGAAGATTTGGAAAGTAAGATTGCCAATTTTCTGGCCCAAGGGACGCAAGTTGGGATTTTGGTAAACCCCGAAGACTCCACTGTGAAGGTTTTTCAGCCCGACAAGGACATTATCACGCTGCGGAGTAGCGATGTGCTGACGCTGCCAGATCTACTGCCAGGCTGGTCAGTGGCGATCGCCGAACTGTGGTCGCCTGTCTTCGATGAGGAGCCGGAGCCTTAGTTTGACGGGCGGCGATCGCCCTACAGCAGCTTTTCCAGTCCGTAAACCAGCGACTTTAGCTCCAGCACCTTGCGAATGCAGAGCAGCACACCGGGCATATAGGACGCGCGATCGCTCGTGTCGTGGCGTAGGGTATAGACCTGCCCCGGTGCGCCGAAGATCACTTCCTGGTGGGCGATCAAGCCCGGCAAGCGGACGCTGTGAATGCGGATGCCGTCTTCGGTTTGGCTGCCCCGTGCGCCGGGGAGTTTCTCGGTTTCGTGAACCGTAGGCGGATTAAAGGCTTTGCCAAACTCGGCTAAAAGCTGCGCCGTTTGAATCGCTGTGCCGCTGGGCGCGTCGGCTTTTTGGTTGTGGTGTAGTTCGATAATTTCTACATGATCAAAATAGCGCGATGCCTGCACCGCCGCCTGCTGCATCAACACCACGCCGATTGAGAAATTGGGAATCACCAGACAGCCGATGCTGGCTTTATCGGCAAAGTCTGCCAGATCGTTGAGTTGTTCTGCGCTTAGCCCCGTCGTGCCGATAACGGGACGCACCCCGTAGGCGATCGCCGCCCGCGCATTTTCATACACCACGTCGGGATGGGTAAAATCCACCATCACGGCAGGCTGCTTTTCCTGCGATGCCAGCGCCAGCGTGCCCTGCATGTCGTTGAGAATGGGCACCTCCAGCGGGCCGCAGCCAACAATTTCACCCACGTCCTGCCCGATGAGTTCTGGGTTGCGGGCCAGCGCCCCCACCAGCGTTATATCTCTGCTAGCGGCGATCGCCTTGATGGTTTCGCGCCCCATCTTGCCCGTCGCGCCGTTTACCACCACCGGAATCGGAGCCTGCGTCATAGCCCAAAGGTTCTCTGCTCAACACTTGGCATTGTATAGCGCTTCAGGATATCGCGCTTCGGGATATCGCGCTTCGGGATATCGCGCTTCGGGTATGCACGGTTTGAATGGCAACCGTCAGATTTAGCGCTTTTGGGAACGACGTTTTAGGATGGGTCTTTGCTAAGAGGGGCAATTGGCTCGGTGCGCTGGTCAAGCGCAGAGGGCAGTGACGCGAGCGGGTTGCTGCTGTAGGGGAATTTGAATCACAAACGTAGTGCCTTGCCCTGGCTCCGACTGGCAAATGAGCTGACCCTGGTGTTTTTCGGTCACAATTTGATGGCTAATTGACAGGCCTAACCCGGTTCCTTTCCCCAGAGGTTTGGTGGTATAAAACGCTTCAAAAACCTGCTGTCGAACGGCTTCAGGCATACCCAGCCCATTATCCGCAATGCAGATTTCGGCCTGAGTATTTTGATCTCCAGCCTGGATCAAGCGCGTGTGGATTTCAATTCTGGGTGCCGTACTGGGAAGCGTTCCAGTCTCTGAGCAAGATCTATTCTCCTTGCCAGTCTCAAAGCGTTCCTCTAGCGCGTCGATGGCATTGCTGAGGATGTTCATAAACACTTGATTGAGCTGTCCTGCATAGCATTCCACCTGCGGTAGGTCGCCATACTCACGCCTGATCTGAATGCAACTGCGATCGCCCCTCGGCTTTAGGCGATGCTGCAAGATCATCAGCGTGCTGTCGATGCCGTCGTGGATGTTGACGGGTTTCATTTCCGCTTCGTCGATCCGTGAAAAATTGCGTAGCGACAAGACGATCTGACGAATGCGGTCGGCACCAATTCGCATAGAGGACAACGTCTTGGGTAGGTCACTTTGGATAAACTCCAGATCACTTTGGGCGATCGCCGCTTCGAGAGCGGGCACTGGCTGCGGATAGGTCTGCTGATATAGGGACAGCAGGTCGAGCAGCTCTTGGGTATAGCTGCTGACATGGGTCAGGTTGCCGTAAATAAAGTTGACGGGGTTGTTGATTTCGTGGGCGATGCCCGACACAAGCTGTCCCAGATTCGACAGCTTTTCGGTATGGATCAGCCGCAATTGGGTTTGCCGGAGTTCGTGCAGCGTTTGCTCTAGCTCTCGGTTTGCGGCTTCAAGCTGGGCGGGGCTGGGCAGCGCCAGCGCTTGGGG
>RFIF01000268.1 GCA_003695655.1 Cyanobacteria bacterium J069 | reverse complement strand
GGTGAGGGGATGAGGAGATGAGGGGATGAGGAGACAGGACAATCTCCCCCTCTTCCCCTCGCGCCCTCGCTCCCTCTGCCGCAGTCTCCTCAATCTCTAAAATCTGCTGCCACAGCAGGCGATGATGGGCAATGCTGAAGTCGAGATCGCGGGATTCGATCGCCTGGTGAATCTCGCTGCGATGGTTGGGCTGGTGCAGGTAAAGGCGCAGCAGTTGGGCTTCGGATTCTTCCAGCAGGGTGCGATCGCCCGTGGTTTGCCATTTTTGCGATCGCCCGTGCCAGCGCTGGCCCCGCACCTGGGTTCGCAGGTCTTGCTCTAGCTGCACCGTCAGGCGGGCGTTGCCCTGGCTCAGCCACTCGGCGCAGCGGTGGATGTAGTGGGTGCGGAGGCTGGCATTGGGTAGGCTGCCGAGGAGTTGGGCGATCGCCTGGGTGCTGGCGTGAAACTGGTCGGGCTGGCTCAGGTCTTTGCCGGCCAGCAGCTTTTGGATTTGCCAGTCGAGCCACAGCGGCGCGTCTTGCAGCAGGTCTTCATAGACCGCGGGCGAATGGGCTTTCAGGAACTCGTCGGGGTCTTTGCCGTCGGGCAGGTTCAGAATCCGCACCTGCACCTCGCCGCGATAGGCCAGATCCGCCAGTTCGCCGATCGCCCGGTCGGCGGCTTTTTGCCCTGCCTTGTCGTCGTCAAAGTTAAAGATGATCCGCTTTGACTCGGTATAGCGCAGCAGTTGCTTGATTTGCCCCTGGGTCAGCGCTGTGCCCATCGACGCAACGACGTGAGTAATCTCCGCCGCGTGCAGGGCAATCACGTCGAAATAGCCCTCTACCACGATCGCCTCGTCGCGTTTGGCGATCGCCCCTTTGGCTAAGTCCAGCGCATACAGCGTCTTGCCCTTGTCGAACAGTTCGCTCTCTGGCGAGTTGAGATATTTCGGCTGCTCGTCGCCCAGCGCCCGCCCGCCAAAGCCAATCACCCGCCCCTGGAGGTCGCAGATGGGAATCATCAGGCGATCGCGGAATCGGTCGTAATAGCCACCGCCGCCCTGGCGCGGCACCAGCAGCCCCGCCTGTTCCACTAGCTCCACCGGATAGCGCTTCTGCTCCACCAGATAGCCATAGAGCGTCTGCCAGCCGCCGGGCGCGTAGCCCAGTTGAAACCGCTGAATCGTCTCCGGCGTCAGCTTGCGCTTGGTTCGCAAATAGTCGAGGGCGATCGCGCCCTGGCTCTGATGCAGCGCATGTTCAAAGAACTTGGCCGTCACTGCCAAAATTTCGTAGAGCTGTTCCCGCAGCGAGAGCTGCCGCTGAAACTCCTGCCGCTGCTCTGGCTCCAGCGTCTTCACGGGCACCTGATAGCGCCGCGCCAGCTCCAGCACCACTTCCCCAAAGGACTGCTTGCCCAGCTCCATCAAAAACTTGATGGCGTTGCCCCCGGCCCCGCAGCTAAAGCAGTAGTAGAACTGCTTGCTGGGGCTGACCGAAAAGCTGGGCGACTTGTCATCGTGAAACGGACATAGCCCAGTGAAATCCTTGCCCTGCTTTTTCAGCACCACATGCTCGGACACGATATCGACAATATCGACTCGCTGCTTGACGTCTTCGATCGTGTCGGGGTGGAGGCGGGGGGAAGCCATGTCGGCGGATGGGGCAAAACGTATCCTTTATTCTGACGCTTTTCAGAGAACTTGCGCGGCGGAGCGGGTTACGAATTTCCTAAAGGATCGCCAGAAATAAACCTGCGCCAAGGCAGCGGAATTTAGCTAGTCTTACGGGTAGGCGATCGCCCTCTAGGCTCTCCAATCGGACGCGAAGGGCGATCGCCAGCCAATCCAAATCGGGCGCGCACACAAGGGTTAGGAGTCAATGGGACGGATTTTTATCTCAGCGGGGCATGGCGGCACCGAGGGCGCAGGCATCGACCCCGGCATCGTGGTGGCAGGCACAACAGAAGCGCGGGAAATGATCCTCACCCGCGATTTGATTGTGTCGGAACTGCGGGCGCGGGGGCTGGAGGTGCTGTCGGTGCCCGATGACCTCAGCCTGACCCAGACCATTGCCTGGATCAACACACGCGCGCTCAATCTGGACGTGGCGCTGGAGATTCATGCCGATGCCTCGACCAACCCAGCGGTGCGCGGGGCTACTGTCTTCTACATCCCCACCAACAGCCAGCGCAAAGCCCACGCCGAACTGCTGCTACTGGCGCTGCTGCGGCGCACGCCCCAGCTCCCCAGTCGCGGCGCAAAGCCAGACACCGATTCGGGCATGGGCAGCCTCGCCTTTTGTCGCCAGCTTGTCGTGCCATCGCTGCTGATGAATGTCGGCTTCCTCACCAGCCCGGAAGATCGCAATATCCTCCAAAACCAGCGGCGCGACCTGGCGCTGGGCATCGCTGACGGGCTGTCCTCCTGGAGCCGCGCCGTGGCTGGGCTGCCGCCTGACCCCGGCGGTGAAACCTATCCCAGCATCGACATCAACATCAACGGCGGCCTGTATGACGAGCGGGGCATTATTGCGAATGGCAACGCTTTTATACCCGCCGATCTGGTCGATCGCCTCGGCATCGACCTGGCTCAGTCCCCGGACATTCGCCGCCTCACCTATCGCAACATCGTCTACGTGCGGGCGGTGGAGCTGCGGCCGTTCAACGTGTCCGTCACCTGGGATGCGGCCACGCGCACGGTGATTTTGCAAAACTCCGGCATTTGCCCAGGTCAAATTGACCGCATCATGGGCATTGGGCAGACCTCGGAACTGCAACTGCGGATGTTTTTGAAAAACAACAATGAGGCTGGGCTAAACCAGTTTCCCGACCTGCCGCGCCTCTATCGCGAAGAGGGCAGTGTGGAGGGCGTCAATTATGACCTGGCTTTTTGCCAGATGTGCGTCGAGACAAACTTTTTGCAATTTGGCGGCACAATTCGACCAGCACAGAATAACTTTGGCGGGCTGGGCGACGCGGAGGGCAGCCCCAGCGGCGCGTCGTTCCCCAGCGCCCGGATCGGCGTGCGGGCCCACATTCAGCACCTCAAGGCCTATGGCAGCACGGCTCCACTGGTGCAGGGGCTGGTCGATCCGCGCTTTCGATTTGTGGCGCGGGGCGTGGCACCGCTGGTCGGGCAGCTTAGCGGGCGCTGGTCGGCCGATCCGCAATATGGCGACAAGATTATGGCGCTGCTGCGGCGGCTGTATGAGTCAGCGGGAATTTTGTAGCAGGGGTCAGGGGTCAGGGGTTAGGTCTGGAGAGCTTGCTGAATCGGGACTGGCGATTTCAATTTGTCCTACCTGTCTGCTGAGCACCTGTTTAGCGCTATTTAAAACCTTGAGGGCAGGTAAGGGTGGGGCGATCGCCCATCTGCCGTCCTTTAGTTCTTAAAAGGGATCAGTTCTTTTCAATTCTTTAAAGAGAACAAAAGAGACGCAGTCCCGTACCGCGCCTCTTCTCTCAAAATGTCAAACCTTGCAATCTAAACCATTGAACGCCTAAAGACCCAATCGCCCAACCGGCAGAGCAAATGGGCAGAGATTGCGGCCTTTGCCCTGGCTCTAGCCCAAGCCAGGAAGATTCAGCCCGCCCGTCAGCTCTTCCATCCGCTCTCGCATGGTGGCGGTGGACTTGTTGTAGGCATCTTTTGTCGCTGCCAGCACGAGATCTGCCAGCACTTCTGGGCCTTCGCCCAGAGCATCTTGAGAAATTTCAACGCGGCGAGGCTCCTGGTTGCCACTGAGGACGACCTTCACCAGCCCGCCGCCCGCTTCACCTTCAATTTCCATGACTTCTAGCTCTTCTTGCAGGCGCTTTGCACCTTCCTGCACCTGTTGAGCCTTTTTGAACGCTTCGGTCAGCTCTTTCATTTTGCCGAGGCCAAAGCCGCCGAATCCCTGTCCTTTCGTCATAATAGTTGCGCTTTGTGGAATTATACACACTCGAATGCTAAAACCTTAGCACTTTTAGATTGCCATATCGTCAGGAGTTGTGGACTTCGCAACAAAGCTGGCGCAACCAAGCTGGCGCAACAAAGTCCCAGCGTCCAGCGAAAGATTCCGGATGGCGATCGCCCCACCAGAATAGAGACTTAATATTGTCCTCACATAATCGCTATGCACAGCGATTACACAGCGATTGCACAGCCATGACATTGAGGGCAATTTGAGGGCAATTTGAGGGCAATTGCAGCCCGCCCGGTGATGAATTCGCCTCTCCAGCGTGGCGGGCGGCTTTACGTTGCACTCGCCTGCCCAACTTTCCCCGAATTTCCTCAGATTCACTGAGGCATTCTTGGGTATAAATCGTCAGAATTTCATTAACGCTTTACTAATGCTTTATTTAAGTAAAGCTTGTGTAGTGCCCCTGTTCAAACTCAGGCGAACTGGTTTAAAAACAGAACCATCCCAAGTTGGAAATTTGCAAGCCTGATTTGCAAGGCAAGGTGGCGGGGTGCTAACAGCCTGAAACGGTATCTAGTCCTAGCTGCCGACAGGATTTTCCAAATTGGTTTATGCTACTGGATAGGTTGTGAAGCGCTGTTGAAGTCTCTGAAAGCTGCTGGTTATAGCGGGCATCTTGTTCCAGAGATTAGGGTTTGAGAGCGCAGTCGTTTAGGCTCAGAGATTCTACGTACTAGCGCTAGCTTGTTTAATTTGACTCCATATATCAAATTTAATGATGGCGTCCACCCCCCCTCCGCTGAATGCGTCTCGCCCCTCTCGACCACTGCTTACCCAGCCAGGTCAGCTTTGTCAAAATACTCAGCTATTTCGCGATCGCTATCAGGTGCTGAAAGCCCTGGGACGCGGCGGTTTTGGGGTGACGTTTCTAGCTCGCGATGTGTCGTTGCCCAGCAGCCCCCTCTGCGTCATTAAGCAGCTTTGCCCCAAGATGGATAATCCCGCCGTGTTGCGGCGCGCCTGCGAACGGTTTGAGCGCGAAGCCAAAACCCTCAGCCAGCTAGGCAGCCACGCCCATATTCCCCAACTGCTGGATTATTTTCAGGTGGATGGCGAGTTTTACCTGGTTCAGGAATATGTCCGGGGCTACACCCTGGCCAAGCAAGTCAAGCAAGACGGCCCCTTCTCAGAAGCGGCTGTGAAGCGCTTTTTGCGGGAGCTGATGCCGATTCTGGACTATGTGCATCAGCAGCAGGTAATCCATCGCGACATCAAGCCGCCTAACCTGATCCGCTGCCAGGACGACGGACGACTCGTGCTGATTGACTTTGGCGCGGTGAAGGAGCGGATTGCGGACGCCGGAGAAAACACCCACAAGACGGCCACGACTCAGTTTGTGGGGACGGTTGGTTTTGCGCCCCCTGAACAACTGGCGCTGCGACCCACCTATGCCAGCGACCTCTATGCGGTCGGCGTCACCTGCCTGTATATGCTGACGGGCAAGCCGCCGATGGAGTTTGAATATGACGCCTATACGGGCGAAATGCTTTGGGAAGACTATGTTCAGGTTAGCGACCACTTTGGCAAGATTTTGACAAAGCTGCTGCGGGTGTCTTTGCGCGATCGCTATACGGCGGTGGAGCAGGTACAGCGAGCGCTCGACCTGGAACCCTACCTCGACAACCTGGCTGACTGCATGAATGTGAACCGCCGCCTATCGTCCCACGGCTCCGCCAGCGTCGTGGTTGAGGCAGCGCCCCGGTTTTCGCCCTTTGCCCAGACGGCGCAGCAAATTCGCCAGTGGCGATCGCGCCTCCAGCAGCGACAGCAAGATCAAACCTGGAAAAACGGCGAACTGGTTAGCTCCGGCTTTTGGGGCTAGGCCAATCTAGCAAGACTAACCCAGCTAATCTGGCGCGACAGGCTAGGCGCGCCAAGTCTAACTAACCCAGCAAATCTGCGCGACAGGCTGAGTGCGACAGGTTTGGCACGGCCGATCGCTCTCCAGGATTGGACTTGCAAATTTGCTCTAATTTGCTCTTTAGGACACCGAGAACGAATCCACAATCATGCGGAAGGTCGGCTCTGCCTGGGCCCAGCGCCGTCCTGTAGTGGAGAGGTTGAATGTGTAGAGTTTGCCCCGGCGCACAGCCACGCTGGCCAGGTTATGACGCTGCAAATCTGGCGCGTCTACGGCAAACTCCAAGAGATAATAGGTCTGCCCATTGACATCGTGCGACTCGGCGCTGATTAGCTCGGCGCGGCGGCCCACCGGGTTGGGCAGTAGCGCATTTTTCCACAGCTTATAGCCGACTTCGCTGGGCGTACCCAGGTCTTCCAGCGTTTTGCCATCGGGCACTGGGTTAATGATGACGCTGACGTTTTCCGTCGTCTCGATTAGATCATGTAGTACGAGCTGTGGCCCGTCTTTGACCGTCACTGGCACCCAACTGTTGAGATAGAGAAACTCGTAGCCCTCGGCGCTGTCTACGTAGCGATCCAGCGCGGCGGTGATGGAGGTACAGCCCTGTGTGCTCAACCCAATCACAACTAACACCATAATGATCCATCGCTTCAGCATGGATGCTCCCAAACGCTGCGCCTCTATCTTCCCACGCCGCCTGCCGCAGACACAAAAAACCCCCGGCCGCGAAACCGGGGGTCGTTGAATCAGGGTGCATCTACCAATGACCTATACGTAAATTTGCGGGTGGATCAGGACAAATTTCCAAAAGTTGATTGGAGAACCTAACCCCTGACCCCTGACCCCTGACC
>RFIF01000267.1 GCA_003695655.1 Cyanobacteria bacterium J069 | reverse complement strand
GGTCAGGGGTCAGGGGTCAGGGGTTGACTCCAATTCTCCAACACTCCAATTCTCCAACACTCCGTCCCCTCATCGCCTCATCGCCTCATCGCCTCATCGTCTCATCGAGGCTCAGGGCTGGGTTCGCGACGACAGCGGGCGGGTGCGGCTGGTGGCGGCGGTTCCGGTGACGGCAAGTAGCCAGATATCGGCGGTTTGTGGAGAAGGGCGATCGCCCACTCGTGACTCTACTCGTCAATAATGGCGCTGCGATCCAGCAGGAGGAGCTGTCGCAGTTGGTCGGTGTCGAGTTCGGTCAGCCAGTTTTCGCCCGTGCCAACGACCTGTTCCGAGAGGGCTTTTTTGCTTTCGATCAGGTCGTGGATGCGTTCTTCCAGCGTGCCCGTGCAAACGAACTTGTGAACCTGGACATTGCGGGTTTGCCCGATGCGGAAGGCGCGGTCGGTGGCCTGGTTTTCCACGGCGGGGTTCCACCAGCGGTCATAGTGAAAAACGTGGTTGGCGCGAGTCAGGTTTAGCCCGACACCGCCCGCCTTTAGCGACAGGATAAAGATGCGCGGGCCTTGCGGATCGTTCTGGAAGCGATCGACCATTTCCTCGCGCTGCTTCTTGGAGCTGCCGCCATAGAGAAAGATAACTTCCCGCTTAAACTGCTGTTCCAAGTACGCCTGGAGCTGCTTGCCCCACTCGGCAAACTGGGTAAAGATCAGCGTGCGATCGCCCTCCGCCAGCAGTTCCTCCAGCATTTCCGTCAGCCGTTGCAGCTTGCCAGAACCCGCCAGGAAATCGGCGGGCGAGTCTGTTTCAAATGGTTCAGCATCATTTCGCTCGTCTTCCCCAGTCACCTTCAGCAGCGCGGGATGGTTGCACACTTGCTTCAACCGAGTCAGCAGCGCCAGGATCATGCCGTGGCGCTGGATGCCGTCTGCAGATTCGATCTGCTCCAGGGATTGATCGACGAGGCGCTGATAGATCGCAGCTTGCTCGGCGGTGAGTCCGCAGAAGACGGTCATTTCCTGCTTTTCGGGCAAATCCTGGATGATGTCACGGTCGGTCTTAAGGCGACGCAAGATGAACGGCTGGACGAGCGATCGCAAAGTTTTTAGCGAATCCGTGTCGCCATAGCGCTCGATCGGCACGCCAAACCGCCGCTGAAAAAAGTTGCGCGGGCCGAGGTAGCCAGGGTTCAGGAAATCCAGAATCGACCAGAGTTCCGACAGGCGGTTTTCTACTGGGGTCCCGGTCAGGGCAATGCGAAACTGAGCATCCAACTGACGCACTGCCTGAGACTGCTTGGCTTCGGGGTTTTTAATATTCTGCGCCTCGTCCAGTACCACGCCCTGCCAGGAGACGCGCTTCAGGTCTTTTTCATCGCGATACACCAGGGCATAGCTGGTAATCACCAGATGGTATCGCTTGGCCGTGCGAGCAAACTCCGCGCCCTGGGGCCGCTTGTCGCCATGCTGCACCCACACGCGCAGGCTGGGGCCAAACCGCTTCACCTCGCGCTCCCAGTTGCCCAGCACAGAGGTCGGGCAGACCAGCAGCACGGGCTGTTCGAGCTGCTCCGTTTCCTGCAAATGCAGCAGCAGGGCGATGAGCTGAATCGTCTTGCCCAGACCCATGTCGTCCGCGAGGCACGCGCCCAAGCCCCACTCTTCCAAAAACGCCAGCCACGATGCGCCGCGAAGCTGGTAGGGACGCAGCTCACCCTGAAAGCCTGCGGGCGTGGGAATTAGGGACAGGTTTTCGTTGCCCGTGGTGAGGGTGTTGATCAGGTCTTGCAATGCGCCCGATGCTTCAAAGCTAACGACGGGCAGCTTTTCGATGGTCTGCGTGTCGCCCGTGCTGATGCGGAGTGCGTCTTCGAGCGACAGCGCCATCTGGTCTTTGCGGCTGGCGAAAAAGTCCTGGGCGGCACGGATGTCTTGCGGCCGCAGTTCCACCCATTCCCCGTTGATCTCCACCAGCGGCGTGTTCAGCGCCACCAGCCGGTCGAACTCGGCTTTAGAAATCCGCTGCCCGCCAATGGTCAATTCCCATTTGAAATTCAGCAGGCTCTTTAGCCCCAGCCCTGCGCCTGTTTTTGGGGCGGCGGCGCGGACGCTCAGCCCCAGACGGTTGGCCCAGCCCTGCTCCTGAGACAGGCTGGGCGGCAGCACCACGCCAAAACCGCTGTCTTGTAAGCGCCATGCCGTTGAGCGGATAAATTCGTAGACCTGGAGCGGGTTGAGGCGGGAGGACTGGGGTTGCGAGGTTTGCAGGCTGGGTTCGATCACGGGATAGAGGCGGGAGGCCAGGCCCAGCCCCGCCAGCAGTGTTTCTTGGGGATGGGGAATGGTGCGCTCTAGGTAGACCAGGCGATCGACCGGGTTGCTCCAGATGGTGCGGGCGCTGATGAGAAATTCGGGGTCATCGGTGGCTTGCAGGAAATATTCCAGCGTCCAGTCCGTTTGGGCTGAAGTCGGCGGATGCAGATAAAAGCAGGTGCGGAAGGCGGCGATTTGCTGGTTGAGCACCGGGGCGATGGGAGCCGTCCATTGGGTCAGCACGGTTTGCAGTCGCTCGATGCGGGCGGGTTCGGTGGCGATCGCCCCCTCCTTATTTCCCAGCGCTTGCAGCCATTCTTTGAGGGCGATGTCTTTGGGCAGTGGGGCGGTAGGAAGCGGCTGGGTGGCGATCGCTTGTCGGATTTGCGCCTCTGTCACCTGATTAAGAAAGTCGAGGAGTACCAGCCGCGCCGCTGGGAAGGGCGGTTCTTCTGGCGGTTCTTCTGGCTGTTCCTCTGGTGGTTCTGGC
>RFIF01000266.1 GCA_003695655.1 Cyanobacteria bacterium J069 | reverse complement strand
GGTCAGGGGTTAGGGGTTAGGGATCAGGTTTCAGGGGTCAAGTTCGGATTCCTGATCCCTGAAACCTAACTTTCCTCTCCAGCATGGTAGGAGCTGCGGACGAGCGGGCCGGAGCGGACGTGGCTAAAGCCCATGTCGCGGGCGATCGCCCCTAGTTCTTCAAATTCTGCGGGGGTCCAATATTTCTGCACGGGCAGGTGGTCGAGGGAGGGCTGCATGTATTGACCTAGCGTGAGGCGATCGCAGTCCACGGCCCGCAGGTCGCGCAGGGTTTCCAAAATCTCCGCTTCGGTTTCGCCGTGCCCCAGCATCAGGCCGGATTTGGTGGGGATGGCGGGATTCAGGGCTTTCACCTGTTGCAAGACGAAGAGCGATCGCCCATATTTTGCGCCGCGCCGCACGGGCCCTTGCAGGCGCGCCACGGTTTCCACGTTGTGGTTATAGCAGGCAGGCTGGGCATCCACGACGGTTTTGATTCGCTCGATCTGGGCTGCTTCGCCGCCAGTGCCGCCCCAAAAGTCCGGCGTCAGCACTTCGATTTGGGTGCCGGGGTTTTGCTGGCGAATGGCGACCATCGTCTGGGCAAACCAGCCTGCGCCGCCGTCGGGCAGGTCGTCTCGCGCCACCGAGGTCAGCACAACGTAGCGCAGTCCCAAAAGCTGGACGGATTCTGCCACCTTTTGCGGCTCCTCTGGGTCGAGCGGCATCGGGGAATGTCCCTTATCCACCTGGCAAAAGGCGCAACTGCGGGTGCAGGTCGGCCCCATGAGCAAGAAGGTGGCGGTTTTTTGGCTGTAGCACTCGCCCCGGTTGGGACAGCGCCCCTCTTCGCAGATGGTGTGGATTTGCCGCTTTTTAATAATCTGCTGGACGGTGGAAATGTCGCGGGCGTTGCCGATGGGTCGTCGCAACCAGTCGGGCAGACTGAGCCGGGCGGGCGCTGCGGGAGCCACAGCAGAATCGGCAGCGGGCGCACCCGGACGCGGTGGCGTAGAAAATTCCTGGGGCAACTGTTCTACGGGTTGGGTCATGGGGGCACAATAACGAGGGAGAGGAGGGCGATCGCGCTTCCTATTGATTCTAGAAGCTTAGAAACGCGCCATCTAGACAATCAACCGCTAAACTGAGTCGTATCAGGGAGTCGTATCAGGATTTAGTATTAGTATCAAAACGTCACATTAGCTATTCTAGGTTTTAGCGGAGTTTTAGCGAGGTTAACCCTTGAGTGGGTCGTTGGTGAGACTTGAGTGGGCGATCGCCCGCCCGCGAGTCGTCCTCAGCCTTTCTCCCAACTTTTCCTGAATCTTTCCTTAGTTTCCCGCTCTAGCTCTTCCTCCAGTCATTTCTTCCAGTCACTACCGCAGGAGTCCACCGTGGCAAGTCACAAAATCCTGGTTATCGACGACAGCCGAGTCATCCGCAACATGGTGCGCGACATGCTGCCCAAGGGAAATTTTGAGGTGCTGGAAGCCAAGGACGGCGTCGAAGGCATCACCCTGATCAACCAGGAGCATCCCAACCTGATCATGCTGGATTTCCTGCTGCCCCGCATGAGCGGCTGGGAAGTGTTCCAGGAAATTCAGGCGAAGCCAGAGCTGCGTGCGCCCTTGGTGCTGATGTCGGGCCGCCGCGAAGAGGTGACGGAGAAACTGCCGGAGCCGTTTGAATATTTCGAGTTCATCGAAAAGCCCTTTGAACAAAAGGAGCTGGTCGAGGCGATTAAGTCGGCGATGGCGAAGTTCAAGAAATGGCCGCAGCCAGTGGGCGTTTCTGCGGCTGCCGCTGCTGCCGCAGCCAGCGCCAGCGCCAACACCGCAGAGGTCGCCGCGCTCAACCAAAAGATCGAAAAAATGCAGGGCGAAATCGACACCCTCAAGAAGCAGATGGGGCAACTGCTGACGTTTATCAAGCAAAAGCTGAAGTAGGTTTTAGGGAGCAGGGGTCAGGGAGCAGGGGTCAGGGAGCAGGTTTCAGGGGGTAGGGGCTAGGTTTGCTGCTCCAACACCCCAACACCCCGTCACTCCATCACCCCAACACCCGATGCCCAATATCCCGCCGATAGTAGGCTCCTTCAAACTGGATGTGGTCTACGGCTTCATAAGCCAGGGCGATCGCCTCTTTCACCGTCTCCCCTAATGCTGTTACGCCCAGCACCCGACCGCCATCGGTGAGTACGGTGTCGCCAGCGAGGCGGGTGCCTGCGTGGAAGATCAGGGCACCCGTGTCGGCGGCTTGGGCCAGGCCGCTGATAGGTTTGCCCTTTTCATAGCTGCCGGGATAGCCGCTGGACGCCAGGACGACGCAGGTGGCAGCACCCGGCTTCCACTCTAGCGGCGGCAAGTCGGCCAGGGTTTGCTGGGTGCAGGCCAGCATGAGCTGATCGAGCGGCGTGTCCAGCAGCGGCAGCACAACCTGGGTTTCGGGGTCGCCAAAGCGACAGTTAAACTCGATCACTTTGGGGTCGCCTTGGGGCGTGATCATCAATCCTGCATAGAGGACGCCACGGTAGTCGATGCCCCGTGCTTGCAGGGTGGCGATCGCCGGTTCCAAAATTTCTGCCTGAATGCGCGTCATCAGAGCAGGCGTGACTATGGGGGCGGGGGCGTAGGCTCCCATGCCGCCTGTGTTTTCGCCCGTGTCGCCATCGCCGATGCGCTTGTGGTCTTGGGCAGGCAGCAGGGGGCGAATGGTGATCCCGTCCGTCACCGCCAGCACGGAGACTTCCTCGCCCGTGAGGTATTCCTCCAGCACGACGCGACTGCCCGCCGCCCCAAACTGCCCACCGAAGGCGGCTTCGATGGCGGCGATCGCCTCTGCTTCAGTCATTGCAACGGTCACACCCTTGCCAGCGGCGAGTCCGTCCGCTTTGACGACAATCGGTGCGCCGTCTGCCTCCACCTGGGCGATCGCTGCTGCCGCATCCGTAAACACTGCCGCCGCTGCTGTGGGAATGCCGGCTTCTTTCATCAAGGCTTTTGCCCAGGCCTTGCTGGCTTCAATCTGGGCACCCGCCTGGGTCGGGCCAAACACCGCTAGACCCTGCGCTTGGAGTGCGTCAGTGATGCCCTCTGCTAGCGGCACCTCTGGGCCTATCGCAATCAGGCTGAAGTTGTTGACCAGTGAAAATCGGGCGATGCCCTCAAAATCCTTGACCGATAGCCCCAAATTGCGACAGCGAGGAAGCGTGGCGGTGCCGCCATTCCCTGGGATGCAAACGACTTCCTGCACGCTGGGAGACTGTAATAGGGAGGCGGCGATCGCATGTTCTCGCCCGCCATTTCCCACGATTAAAACTTTAACCACACCCTCACCAACCGTTACGAATGTTACCTGTCCATCAAAAACATCCTCTATTATGCACCCTGATGCTGCAAATCTTGGTAAGACGGGTGAAACTCTGGCAAAGCGGTAAAAGTCTGGCGGAAAACCCCTAGCTTCGGCGTAAGGTAAATTAAGCAGGACTTACGCAGTTGAAGCGTGTTTTATAGACCTCTGGATGATTTTTCGCGGGCGCAGCCCGCAAAAAATCATCCAACTGCGTAAGTCCTAATTAAGCAAACAATTAAGCAAACAAGTGTGACGCAACTCCCGAGCGAGAGTTAGCCCCTGGTTTGCGATTTGAGGCGAGCAAGCGTATGTCTGTGTCTGGGGATCAAATTCGACTGGTGTGGCTGGGGCTGCTGCTGGGGGGTGGCGTTTCGGTGTGGAGCGTGTTGCTGTCGCTGCCGACGACGGCGCAGATTGTCCCGCTGCCGCCCCCAACTCCATCTGCACCAACGCCAAACAATGACTCAAATGACTCATCGGAGCAGCCTGCGGATGCCTCCCTAACGCCACCCAACCCGTTAGAAATGACCGAACCCGATCCGCTGCTGCCGCGGCCAGTGGTCGATCGCCCCCTGAGTCCTTTGGAGCTTTACTTCTTGCGACTGGGGGTCGAAGATTTGCAGCGGCAGGGAGAAGCGGCCTATCTTGCCCAGCAGACAACCCTGGCGTTTGAAATCTGGTATCGGGAGCTGCGGCTGCGGCGGGTGCTGGGTGTGCAGGATGAAGTGACGGCGCTGGGCCGAGTGGGCGAGGTGGCTTGGCGCGAAAATCGCGGCACCGACACGCGCATTATTACCAACCGCCTGGAAGTCATTGAGCAAGAGCAGCAGGCTATCGCCCCGCCAGACTACAGTCTCTTGCTTAGCATTGCCCAGGGCTATGAACAGATGCGCGCCCTGCCGCTGGCGGTGTCTCTGTATGACCAGCTTCTGGCACAGGCGCGGGCAGAGCGCAACAGTGCCGTGGAGCAACTGGTGTTGACTTCGCTGGGGCAACTGCATCTGGCCTGGTTTGAGTATGAACGGGCGGCGATCGCCTACACAGACTTGCTGGCGCTGGCGCGATCGCGCAATGACGGGATGCGGGAACTAGAGTATTTGCAGCAGCTTGCTTATATCTACGAGCAGGGCAAAATGCCAGAGCGAGCAATCCCGATTCAGCTAGAGCTGGTGCAGCGCTACGAAGCCCTGCCGCTGCCCCTGCTGCTGCCGCCGCTCAAAAT
>RFIF01000265.1 GCA_003695655.1 Cyanobacteria bacterium J069 | reverse complement strand
GGTCAGGGGTTAGGGGTTAGGGGTCAGGCGGAAGCAGAACAGGCTGATTCATCCTTTATTCTTCATCCCTCATCCTTGCCTTCTCGTACGCCGCGCTGGCGGGGGATTACGCTGCTGCATGAGCTGAAGCACGCGGGTGTGCCAGTGGCGATCGCCAGCGACAACTGCCGCGACCCGTTCTATGGCTTCGGCGATCACGATGGGCTGGAGGTGTTTACGCAGGGCGTGCGGATTGCTCAGCTCGACGCGCCCTATGGCGACTGGAGCCGCGTCGTGACGACCACGCCCGCTGACCTGATGGGCTTGCCCGATGCTGGACGCATCGCGCCGGGGCTGCCCGCCGACCTGATTCTCTGCAAAGCCCGCTATTTTAGTGAACTGCTGGCGCGTCCCCAGGGCGATCGCACAGTGTTGCGTCAGGGTAAGCCGATTGACACCACGCTGCCGGACTATGTGGAGCTAGATGACCTGCTGCTGAAGTGAGCCGCGTTAAAGATGAGGAGATAATGGGATGAAGGGATGAGGAGCGTGTAGTGCGCTAATCCAAAATTCCCAATCTAAAATCCAAAATTCCTATGGCTGTTTCTCCCATCACGATCCCGCTGCGATCGCTGCGCCTGTCGCCCGGAAGCCATCTGCTGGTTTCGGCGGTGACTTGGGGGCAGTATGACGCGCTGCTGGAGGAGCTGGGTGCAGACCGCCAGATTCCCCGCATCAACTACTGCAACGGAACTCTGGAGCTAATGTCGCCGCTGCCAGCCCACGAACGTCCCCATCGCATCATCGCCTACATCGTGACGGCAATTTTAGACGTGCAGGGGCGAGCCTGGGAAGATTTTGGGTCTAGCACGTTCAAGAAACCGCAGCAGGCGGGGCTAGAGCCAGATACCTGTTTCTACATTCAGAATGCGGCAAGGGTGCGGGGAAACCTGCGAATTGACCTCACGACCGATCCGCCGCCCGATCTGGCGATCGAGTCGGATGCCACCTCTAAAACCACGCTGGATGCCTATGCTGCCATTGGCGTCCCCGAAGTTTGGATTTATGAAGATGACTCCCTGAGAATCCATCTCTTGCAGGCAGAAGGTTATGTTGAGTCAGCAACTAGCTTGGTGTTTCCTGACCTGAATTTGCTGGAACTCATTCCTCAACGGGTGCAGCAGGCCTTTCAAGTGGGCACTAGCCAGATGCTCCGCGACCTGCGACAGCAGCTTCCCCCCCAATCCCTAAACCCTGATCCCTAACCCCTCCGTAAAATGGTTCCCGCAGCGCGGCTGTATCAACTGATCCTCGGTGGCACAGGGGCAGGGCTGGCGATCGCCCTCCTCCTCTCCAGCCAAACGCGCCCCTCTGGTCTGGCCATTGCCATGGGGCTGACGCTGCTGTATGACGGCGTGGTGCTGGGTCTGGGCATGGTGGATGCGCGACGCGGGCGATCGCAGCGGGTAACGGTGGCGCGACGGCCGCTCGACAAGCTCTCGATTGGGCGCGACAATCCGGTGCATCTGTCGGTGACGGCGGGCAAAACGCCAGCGCTGGTAAAAATTCGGGATGACTATCCAGCGGCATTTGACGGGCCGCTGCTGGAGGAAACGCTGGCGCTGATGCCGCAGCAGTCTCAAGAAATCACCTACACGGTCTTTCCGAAACGACGCGGAGCCTATGCCTGGGGCGATCTGTACCTGCGGCAGTTGGGGGCTTGGGGGCTGGCGTGGCACGACTGGCGCATCCCTCAGCCTGCCTCGGTGGCGGTTTATCCCGACCTGATTGGGCTGAGGGAACTGTCGCTGCGGCTGACGCTGCAAACCAGCGGCAACATCCGCAAGGCGCGGCGCATGGGCATGGGCACTGAGTTTACGGAACTGCGGGACTACAGCACGGGCGACGACCTGCGGTTTGTGGACTGGAAGGCGACCGCCCGCAAGAGTCGGCTGCTGGTGCGCGTGCTAGAGCCAGAGCAAGAGCAAACTCTGGTGATTTTGCTAGATCGGGGACGGCTGATGACGGCGCAGGTGGCAGGACTGGCGCGGTTTGACTGGGCGCTGAATGCGGCGCTGGCGCTGGCGGTGGCGGGGCTGCATCGGGGCGATCGCGTTGGCGTTGGCGTGTTTGATCGACAAATGCACACCTGGATTCCCCCAGAGCGCGGCTCCCACCAGCTTCCCAAGCTGCTGGCTCAGCTCACGCCCATCGAACCCGTGCTGCAAGAGCCAGATTATCTCGCAGCCGTCACAACCCTGGCGCAACGACAGACCCGCCGCGCTCTGGTGGTGCTGCTCACCGATATCATCGACCAGACCGCTTCCGCAGAGCTATTCGGCGCAATGACCCATCTCGCGCCGCGCCATCTGCCGTTCTGCGTGGCATTGCGCGATCGCCAGATAGACCAGCGCGCCAACCAGCCCGCCGAAGATGTGCAAAACGCCTACAGCCGCGCTGTCGCCCTTGACCTCCTCGCCCAGCGCCAGCTTGCCCTCGCCAAACTCAAGCAGCGCGGCATCCTCATATTGGACGCGCCCGCCGACCAAATCAGCACTCAACTCGTCGATCGCTATCTCCAGCTCAAAGCCCGCAATCTGTTGTAGTCGGGGTAATATCAGTTCCTCAAAATACGCTACAGATCATTTTGTGAGTCGATATCAGGTGATATTAGATTGCAGCTTGGTCAAACGGGGACGTTGGCGTGCCTTGATGAAACACCATTTGCCAGCCTGATGATTCAAGCCGCCAAATTGATGATCGGTTGGTGTACCGGAATAGTTCTCCTGATGGATTCACATGAGCCGCGCGATAGGTGAGTAACGCGATCGCATCTGAGAGTTGATTTACGGCAAAGTCTTGAGCATAAACTTGCGGTGGCTCCGGATCACTTGGCAATAACATCAGTTCATCATCGCGTGTGTATGTTGCTCCAGACCGGCCAAACTCCATGAAGTCAGGCGCAAGCAACTGTGCCAAGCGCTCTCGATTTCTACGACACTCAGGCTGATGAAGTTCACATTCCAATTCACGCAATGTGGACAGCAGTGAGGGGTTATCCATCGAGCTATTCCGTAGCTTTGTGAGAAAAGAATGACCGAGAGCTTTAAGAAAAACTGAGTTATGGCAGTGTGAGGCGTTGGCATAAGCCTTGCGGAGCAACCTCGCCTACTCACGCACCAACAAGCCGACAGCCAGAGCGCTAATCCCTAACCCCTATTTCTCCAGCCGCACGACGTACCACTGCAAGAACCGATCTCGCCCCACGTCTAACTCGCAGGCCGTGTCGATTAGGTGACGCGCCTGAGCCTCTACCGTGGAAAGGCTCTCCAGTTCGCGGGGCAAGTTGTCCTGCATGTCTGCCAGCACCGACTTCAGCTTTTCCAGCAGCTCGTCTGTCGTGAGGAATTGTTCTGGTTGGTTGGTTTCCAACACAACAAATGCATCCTCACGAAACATCATGGGATCGGGCATAACAGACACCGGAGAGGGTGGATATTAGTCTTCTGCAAACACATATTTATAAAGATCGGCCGGGTTGGGTTCGGGACTTTCCAGGGCAAACTGCACCGCATCTTCGATCAGCGCCTGAATCTTCCGATCGATCGCCTTGAGTTCCTCGGCAGTGGCAAGATTCTGCTCGATGAGGTGGGCGGCGAGGCGCTTAATCGGGTCGCGGGCAAACCAGAATTCCTTCTCCGCCTTGGAGCGCAGTTCGTCCGGGTCTGCTAGAGAGTGACCACGGAAGCGGTAAGTGAGCGCTTCGATCAGCGTCGGGCCTTCGCCAGCGCGGGCCCGGGCCACGGCTTCCTGCGCCACAGCGCGCACCGCTAGCACGTCCATGCCGTCTACCTCCACGCCCACCATGTCAAACACGCTGGCTTTTTTGTAGATCTCAGGCTGGGATGTTGCGCGATCGTGGGCCATGCCGATCGCCCACTTGTTGTTTTCTACCACAAACAAAATTGGCAGTTTCCACAATGCTGCCATGTTCAGGCATTCAAAAAACTGACCATTGTTGCTAGCGCCATCGCCAAAGAAGCAGGCTGTGACCTGATCCGCAGACTCGTCGCCCAGTGCTTCGCGGCGATATTTCGCCTGGAACGCAGCGCCCGTTGCTACGGGGATGCCCTCTGCCACAAAGGCGTAGCCGCCCAACAGGTTATGCTCTGCCGAAAACAGGTGCATCGAGCCGCCGCGCCCCTTGCTGCATCCGGTGGCTTTGCCAAATAGCTCCGCCATCACCTCGCGGGCGGGCACTCCGGCACTCAGCGCGTGGACGTGATCCCGATAGGTGCTGGACACGTAGTCATCGCTGCGCATGGCTTTGATCACGCCAGAGGATACGGCTTCCTGCCCGTTGTAGAGGTGGACAAAGCCAAACATCTTGCCCCGATAGTACATCTCAGCGCACTTATCCTCAAAGGTACGCCCCAGCACCATGTCCTCATAAACCACGAGTCCATCTTCGCGGCTGATCTGGGATGGGCTGGCTGAAAAGGCGGGCAATACACGTTCCTGAACCATGGAATTGTCCTAATTGGGTGAAAGAGAGTGGTTGCGACGAATGCAGCAGCGAGTAAGACGGTCAATGAGCAAACTTAGGCCAAGCAGCTATGGCTATTGCAGCTATGGCTATTAAAGTACCTGATGGGCTGATTCGCCAAATGCGATCGCCCTCGTCAGAATAACGGGGGGCGCAATAAGGGGACGCAGGGGGATTAGCGCAGTCATGACCCTAGTTAGGCAGGCTATTGGGGGAAATAGACACCAGTAACAAATCGTAACAGGAATGGGGCGTTAGAACTGAGTCCGACTCCGGTTTCCTCAGGACGATGATGTAAACCTTAACCTTTTCCTTCGCTGACAAACGAGCCAGTTTGCACCACACTATAAGGACTGGAATGGATCGGGTGCATCAATTGATGAGGACGCATCGGCGATCAGGGTTGGCCCAGGGCTAAAAACCTGTGGCATTTTTCTAGCTTTTTTGTATGCTGATGAGTAAATTTTGCCGCAATGGTCGCGGGTGCGACGTGATTTGTCGGCAGGAGATGACTGGGTTGAAAGAGATTGGCGTAGCATAGATTGGCGTAGCATAGACAGACGTGACGGGTTGTGTAGCAATTCAGAACAGTCTCTATAGACCTTGCTCCGAGTCGTGCCGCTGCGAGAGGTAGCCTTGAGCTTGCTGCTAGCCAATCAACCTGAAGCGGGCTATAAACGGAATCTCAAGCAGCAGACCGTATGCATATCGGAGTCTGCTCAAGACCTGCTTTTAGGGCGCGGATCGATTGAGAAGAAGATGTATTGAAACGTTGAGTTTTGGGGAAGTGGGCCGTGAGAATTCCGCTTGATTATTATCGAATTTTAGGGCTGCCGATTCAGGCGACGGCCGACCAGCTTCAGCAGGCTCACCGCGATCGCACGCAGCAGCTTCCCCGGCGAGAATACTCCGAGGCGGCGATCGCCTCCCGCAAGCAGCTTTTAGACGAGGCTTACGCTGCCCTCTCTAGCCCCGACCAGCGCCGCGCCTACGATGCGACGTTTCTCGCCCACAGCTACGACCCAACTGCCGATCGGTTTTCGGGAGTAGACAATGCCTCACCTGGGGCGATCGCGCTGGATGCCCATGCCGATCCCTACGCACCCAGTATTGACATCGAAGATGGCCAGTTGGTCGGCGCGCTTCTGGTGCTGCTAGAGCTAGGGGAATATGAGCTGGTGCTAAAGCTGGGGCACCCCTATCTGTCTAACAGCGCTTTTAGCGGCAGCGCCGGCCGCAGCGCCCAGGCCGACATCACGCGCTCCGATGTCGTGTTGACGCTGGCTTTTGCCTATCTAGAGCTAGGGCGGGAGCAGTGGCAGCAAGGACAATATGAAAGCGCGGCTGAGTCACTAGAAGCCGGACAGGAACTATTGCTCCGGGAAGGGATGTTTGCGAGCGTGCGGGGAGAAATGCAGTCTGATCTTTATAAGCTCCGCCCCTATCGCATTTTGGAGCTACTGGCCCTGCCCGAAGCGCATGAAATTGAGCGGGGACAGGGCATGAACCTGCTGCGTGACATGCTGCAAGATCGGGGTGGCATCGACGGCACGGGCGACGATCGCTCTGGGCTAAACGTTGAAGATTTTCTACGGTTTATGCAACAGCTCCGGGGCTACCTGACGGCCGCCGAGCAGCACGCCCTATTTGAAGTTGAAGCTCGCCGGCCCTCAGCGGTGGCCACCTATCTGGCGGTCTATGCGCTGCTGGCTCGCGGGTTTGCCTATCGTCAGCCAGCCCTGATTCGCCGCGCCAAGCTGATGCTGATGCGCCTGGGCACTCGCCAAGATGTTTATCTAGAGCAGGCGGTTTGTGCGCTGCTGCTGGGGCAAACGGAGGAGGCTACCCGCGCCCTTGAGCGCAGCCAGGAGCATGACTCCCTCACCTTTATTCGTGAACATTCCCAGGGATCGCCCGATCTGCTGCCAGGGCTATGTCTTTATGGCGAGCGCTGGCTGCAAAATGAAGTCTTTCCCCATTTCCGAGACTTGGCACAGCAGCGGGCTTCGCTCAAAGAATACTTTGCAGATGAACAGGTGCAGGCCTACCTGGAAGAGTTGCCCAATGAACCAGAAAGCGCGCAATGGGAGTCTATGCCTGCTCCCGTGGCCACTAGTGCCGCTTCCCCCTTTGCCCGCCGTACCGCGTCTTCTGCCCAAGCTCGCTATGACCAGGCCGGGTTGACAGGCAACGGTCTGGGAGCAGGGGCAACCGCTACGATGGAGCCTGCTGCTACTGCTTATGCTGCTCCCAATGGTACCGCTGCTGTGCCCACGGCCGAGCGAGTTTCGCAACTGTCGCCCGCTGGCCGGCTGACTGGCGGAGGCAGCAGTGGGCGATCGCCCCGCCCATCTCTCGGCGATACCAGCCGCCGCCGTTCCGCCAGCTCCATGTCGGGATCGTCGCTGGGGGGCGGTTCTCCTGCTGGCGGCGTTACCCTGCGGCTCGACCGGCTGATGCTGCTGCTGGCGCTGGGCGTCCTTGGCTTGGGGCTGCTGTGGCTCCTGTTCAACTGGCTGACCCGTTCCTTCAGCGGCCCCGTGCTTGAGGGAGAACAGCTCAGCATTAGTCTCAGTGAACCTGTGGTTCCCATTCCTGAGACAACTGAACCGTCGCCTGCGCCCAGCGATCCCAGCGCTCCCGTAACGGCAGAGTCGGCTAGGACGCTGGTTGAGACCTGGCTGCGAGCCAAGTCGGCGGCGATGGGATCGAGCTACGACACCAGCCAGTTGGCACAAATCTTGACCGACCCGATGCTGTCTGACTGGCGACTTGCGTCCGAAGAGTCGAGAGCGGCGGGCAACCCACGCACCTACACTCATCAAGTGCAGCAAGTCAGCGTTCTGCCGCCTACGGCATCGACCAGCCCCGACCAGGCCCAGATTGACGCAGTAGTGGTGGAAAATGGCGAGACGCTTAACGTCCGCTACTACCTTACCCGTCAGGGCGGGCAATGGCGGATTCAGCGCAATGAAATTTTGCCGGAGGGGGCGCTAGACAGTGCTGCGGTTGAAGGAACTGCACCTTCGGGCGACCCGCCCAGTCTGCCGATCACAACCCCTGGATTGCAACAGCCTCCGACGGCCCCGTCGCCGCTGTTGCCAAGCCCCAGCCCCAGCGCCTTGCCGGAAGGTTCGCTGCCCGCACCCGGCAGCACGGTGCCCAATTCGCAAGGCCCGGCACCCGCAGGCACGCCAACGGGCGCTAGCTCTTCGTCGGGCACGCTTGACCCGGCAGATGCTAGAAACTAAGTGAGCGATCGCCCTCCTGTGACCCGCTGCCCATGTCAGAGACGCTGCTTCACGCCTACTGGCCGCTCATTTTTTGGACAGGTCTAGGACTGCTATCTTTTTCCCTGCTGCCCGATTCCCTGCCCCGACTTTTGGGGCGCGGGCTGTATTGGGTGGGTGTGCCTGTGCAAATTTTTACCCTGGCGCGGCAGACTAATTTTGCAGCGCAGGTGGGTCTGGCTCCCTTAGTCGTCGGTTTGGCGCTAATTGGAGGCATCGGTCTTGCCTGGAGCACCCTGCAACTGATGCAGTGGGTGGAGGGGCGATCGCCGCTTCCGGCTGCCGCCGCCACCCCGATAGCCCCTGAATCCGCCGGAGAACTGGGGCTTTTTGCATCCACAGGTGCTTTGGCTCCAGGTTCTACCGATCCTGCTTCACCCGTTTGGGCCGATTCTGCTCGACGCGGCAGTTTTTTGATTGCCGCTACGCTGGGCAACACTGGCTTTGTAGGGCTGGCGATCGCCCCCAGTTTAGTAGCCGAACCCTACCAGGGCTGGCTCGTATTTTATAGCATCACGCAAAATGTTCTGGGCACCTACGGGCTGGGCGTCTGGCTAGCCAGTGTCTATGGGCGATCGCATGGCGGCAAGCGCTGGTGGGTTCATCTCCGGGATGTGCTCACGGTTCCCTCACTGTGGGCCTTTGGGCTGGGAATGCTGACGCGGGCGATGGCGCTGCCGTCCTTTGTAGACTTTGCCCTGCACGCCTCGCTTTGGGTGATTATTCCCTGTGCGCTGCTGCTGATGGGACTACGCTTGCGCCAAATTCACGGCTGGCGCAGCCTGAGGCTGGCGATCGCTCCTGCCTTGCTCAGAGTCTTGGTGCTGCCCGTTGGGGTTGCCGGAGTGGCTGCGATGCTAGGGCTATCCTCTGAACCTCGACTGGCGCTCGTGCTGATGTCTGGGATGCCGACCGCCTTTGCTGGTCTGATCCTGGGTGAGGAGTACGACCTCGACCGCGAACTGATTGCCAGTAGCATCGTCCTGACGACGGCCGCTCTGCTGCTCACCCTGCCCCTCTGGTTGCTGATCTTCAGCTAGCCCTGGCAACCCATGCGCTTCGGCAAACTTCCAGAGCAAGTTGCTGTTTGGCCGCAGCTCTAGCCGCTCGGCTACCGAGCCTGGTTTGGGGCACCCCTTCCAGCAGCTCTCAATAATCCCAGCGTTACCCTCTATTAAACGGTTTGCAGCCAAACGGGTTGCTGCCAGGCGCTGGCTTGCCGCAGACGGCTGTTTCCCCAAAAGGCAGTTTTAAATTTAAAAAGGGCGATGTAGTAAGGCTGGCATCTCTAGCGGAATTGCCACTGGAGCAGATTCCAACTCTGCCTGTGGCTCTGTGACAAACATTTCAACCAGTAGGGCCAGCGGTTGTGGGTCGGGCAGTGCGAGGGGCGGCCGCTGCATCACCTGTTCGACCTCGGCAACGGCTGCTGCGACTGCTACAGGCAAGAACTGGGGCTTTGCCATCGGGCAGGGATTCCAAGCTCCCTGTACTGGAACGCCCAAAAGCTGACAATGCCCACCGCGTCGTCCCTCAGTTTGGTAGTGAGAACAACGACGGCAAGAAGAAATGCTGCAAGGTAAATCATTCATTGCGAGAGGAGCGGTAAGGGAGAGGCAAAACACCGGATCTTCTCTACTATTCTCAATCAAGAAATTTCGTCAAAAACTGTCTGAAAAACCTCGTCTTGTAGAGTAGGCAAAGCTTTCAGCGATCCCAAACAAAAAGTAAGTATTTAGATTGTTTTTAGCTTCAGGTTCTCAGGAAGCTCTCATTTCAGAATTCCCTTTATTTTCATAGTCCTATCGATGAACCCCGTGATTTTGCTGAAAACTTAACGGGGATCATAAAAAAATGATGTTTGAGAGGGATGAAAACGATTTTTTGGAGAGAGCTTTAAGGATTGAAAGTAATAGTTTTTCAAATGTAAACAATGGCAAAGTTTAAAGACTTGCAACCGAGTCCTGGCTCATGAACCTTGTAGATTTTTCCCGGCTTTGCTGTGATTCTGAATAATTCAGTTTTGAGTTACAAGCTGAGCTACAAAACAGACGACATCCATAAAAAGCAGGCAATAAAAGCAGACAGCTCCCGCTAATGGAGGGTTTACCCAAATGGTGCTTCAGTAAAAACCGGGGCGATTCCTTAAACCGTAGCAGCCTGATTCACAAGACTGTGACGGTGAAATTACGGTGAAGAAATTACGGTGAAGAAATTACGGCGAAACCGTCGTGAAAGTACGGCTTACCACTGCTTGACCGCGCAAAGCCCACAGCAAGACCAGCGCTGTAATTCTCCGGGGGGGGTTGGACAGCGGCAAGTTGGACAAAGGGGCAGTTGGGCCGTGCGCGATCGCATTTGATTTGCCCAACTTTGAAAGGCTGTTTCGGGGTTAGTTGGTGCGGGCACGGCGGCGTTTGGCTGCGTCCCGTCAATGCGGCTGGGGTGCTCGCGCCACACTCTGGCCGACTCGGTCTTCAGTGCGTCCTCACTGTCGAGCGATCGCCGATGCCACCAGGTTGTAGAAAACCGAATGTCTTGAACCTCATAGGGCAGATGCGCATTGAGCTTGGCTAGAATATGGAGCCGCTCAAACATTAGCGTTTGCACCCAGGGAGAGTTGGCCACGCCCACCTGAAGTACGCCGCTTTGCAGTGCCCAAGGGCGGGTCTGGGCAGCCACCGCTGACCCTACTAGCTCGGGCCAGGCTGCTAGAATCTGCTGAATCTGCCGGCGCGATCGCCAAGCCGACTGCTGATCAAGGGCCCCTAAGACATGATGTAAGGATTGGAAAGCCATAGGACAAAGACGCAGTGTCGGCGATGTTGCGGTTATAAAGTAGTCCAGTTAAAAGTAGTCCAGTCCGTGAATTCTAGTAGATATAAATTTGTAGGTGTGGGTTTTGCATAGATGCTCCAGATACCCCGATCGCGAAAGTTGAGTGCTGCAGCGACTAGTAGCAGCGACTAGTAGCAGCGACTAGTAGGAGCGACTGAGTGATTCCACGATTCCATAGCCTGCTCGTAGCATCTGCTTACAGCACACCTGAGTTTGCCTTGCCTCACCCTTCAAGGACTGCCATGCCTGAAGACACGGGCACACAACATTCTGTTATGTGTCACTAGCTATATGCCACTATATTCCACGCTATGTCACGCTATGTCACGCTATATGTAGTCTATTAGTCTCTTTAGGAGACGCACTGAGATCAAAGTGAGATCGAGACAGACCCCTTTGCTGAACCACCATTTGCCAGCCATAGCAACCTGGCAATAGGTAAGCTGCACTGAAGCTAGATTTTGTGCGTGAGTTACGATTCTTTGACTACAATTTCAATGTTAGGGGTGCGCTACTGTCTAAACCTTGGTTGGGGCAGGTCTGGGCTAGGTCTAAGCTAAGGGCCAAGCCAAATGTCCAAACGAAAGATTTGTGCCTGGCTATGGGTTCTCCGCTAAAATTTTCTCGGCTGAGCTTTGTGATCTGAACTTTGTGATCTAGTGCTTGACAGCGTTGCGCTTAGTCAGAATTACTTAATGGAAAACTTAAACGGATAAACTTAACGGAAACGGATTCAATCTAAGTTTATTTAATGTTTATTTAATCTGTCTCATTTAACGCTAGGGTTTCATCAGCACAGCTTTCAGCGTTTCGGTATATCTGCTTAATTTAGCCTTGGCAGGAGTTCTGCGATGCGTCGCTCACCCGCTACCCCTTCCCCATCTAGCTCGTCATCTCTGTCGCTCCATCCGGCGTTGCAGTCGATTTTCGAGAATCTGGATTTGCGCTTAGAAGATGAGCTGGCCCGCTATCGTCGCCAGCAGGGTCGGCAGGGCATTGTTGCTGACTTGGGCGCAGCCCGTGACCCTCGGCGGATGACTGGCGATCGCCTCCATGTGCCCCTTCAGCTTCCGCCAGAGTCCGCTGCTGCATGGGAGCCTGCGGAATTAGGGTATGCGCCCAATATCCCTGCTCGCCCCCTGCTGGCTATTCGCGAAACATCCCCAGCGGAGATCGCGTCGCCCCCCGCAGCCGACTTTGAGACCGCAACGTCTCCTCTGTATCGACAGGAGCACCCCAATCTCAGCGCCCGCCCGGATTTGGATACGGAGCCAGAAGACTATTTAGCGTCCTCGGAGCATCTACTGCGGCATTTGGCCGAAGACGAGGAAGAATTGCGCGCCACGCAGCAAGAGCCTGGAATGCTGCAAAGCCTGCTGACACCGCTGGGCATCGGGTCGATGATTTTGCTGCTGCTCTCTAGCCTGAGCTTTGGCTATCTGGTGATGAATCCGTCTGGTCTGGGTGTGATTGGACTGGGCGCAACCCGCGGCTCTGAGTCTGCTGCGCCTGGTAGTGAGTCCTTTACTGGAGGTGTCGCGTCTTCAAATAGCGCAACGGCTGGAAGCGGGGTTTCTCCCGACCTCTCAGCCCAGGAATTTCCTGAAGTCAGCCTCGACACGCTGAGCACCCTGCCTAGCTCTGGGCCGACTGGCGTTGCGCCCGTCTCCGACGGAACTCAGGATGGAGCGGCTGCGCCGACCTTCTCTGGTGCCCCTCTCACGGCGGCGGTGCCCACAACCAGTGCCGCACCGACAGATGCGCCAGCGTCTCAGCCCGCTGCTGCACCGGAGCGACCCGCAGCGGCAAGTCCGACCGCGCCTCGCCCAACTGCGACTGCGCCCCGTTCCCAGGCTGCTGCAGCGCGTCCCCGTTCTGACAGCGGTAGCCGTGCCCCCAGCCCAACGGCGGCTGCGCCCCCAGTGGCTCGATCGAGTGCTGCGCCTGCGCCTAGTCGCTCGTCTGAGCCAACCGTCCGCCCGTCGCCCAGCGCTGAGCCAACCGCGCCTCGAGAGGTGGCTACCGCACCGCGCCCGCCAGCGATCGCCCCAACGCCCGCAGCCGCCTCCGCAAATCGCTACTATGTGGTAGTAGACTTTAGCGGCGATCGCAGCCTGGAGCAGGCCCGCGAGGTTGTGGGCGATGCCTGGGTTCGCAATTTTGACGATGGTGCTAAAGTCCAGCTTGGTGTATTTGGCGATGCAGCCAGTGCTCGTGAGCTAGCGCAATCGCTTCAGCAGCAGGGACTTGCCGCTCGAGTGTATCAGCCTTAGCAGGTAGCCAGCGGGAAGATAGCGGAGAACCAGGGGGAATGCGAGATCTTTTACGAAATCTCGCCAGAGATCTCTTTTAGTGGGCGATCGCCACACTAGGGCGCGTCATCAATTCACCTCAGAACTCTTGAGGAATCGACACTATCGCGCCCGCCCCAGAAAG
>RFIF01000264.1 GCA_003695655.1 Cyanobacteria bacterium J069 | reverse complement strand
GCTAGGGGCTGAAACTCCTAAGAAACCTAAATTTCGCCAATAATTGATGACAGCCCCTAGTCGCTGTTGATCACGCTGAACTGCTGCTGTCGCGCTTAAATCCTGGGGTGCTAGAATCCCGGTTCATAAAAAAAGCACCCTAAAAGGGTGCCTTGGTTTCGCCACAGTTGCTAATCCAAACTCATTCAGCCGTTTACTAAAGTCACTGCAATCTTCTAAGCATTTGCTTCGTCTGTACGATGATTTGCTTTACGAGGACTGATGGCCAGAAACGCGCCTAATTTAGTTGAAATGAATCCGATAAGCGGGCAAGGTTGGGGCGATCGCCTACTTGACCTGTGCGCCGCGATAGGTCAAGCGCAAATCAACTGCCTGCGCGGGTAAGTTCCGAAACTGGTGCTGACGAACGGGCACGCCCCGATATTTGCCAATAATCTCGCCTTCCAAGCCTTCAACGGCGTTATTGACTGGTTCGTAGGCGGCACCGCGATAGTGAAGTTGCATAGTGACCTCTCAAGACACTCAAAGATAATGCTGGTTATGGATTGATTTAACTCGAACGCTTTGGATGATCAGGTCAGGGTGTTGCGGCTAGACCTGACTAGACCCAGACCTGGCTAGATACTGTGGGGTAGCCTGCTAAAAACAGCCTGTGCTGCCTTGCTTCCAAATCGTGATTCAAATTAATTCTGTATTTATTGTTACCGTTTTTCAGAACTCTGTCAACGTGGCCAGGGGAAATAGTCGCAAACCTTTACAAACACCTGAAGGCGTGAATGGTATCCAGCTTAGCCAGGTACGATTCACGCCTTCAATGCCAGGTGATTATGTCGAGCAATATTTGAGCGTTAGGTTAAGCGTTAGGCGGTGCGCCGTTTTGCCAGCGCCATTGCTGCGTAATAGTAGAACGTAAACAGCACACTAGAAAATAGCTGTCCGCCCCAGTGTCCGTGCCAAAACTTGAACGCTGCATCGCCCCAATAGACCGAGGCGATCGATAGCAGCATAATGCGCGGTACGTTGAAGATGAGCGCCAGCACAGCACCGATCGCCATCATGCCCAGCACTTTGGGCCAGGTCTGCTTCAAAAACAACCCCATAATCAGCCCTGCCGCTGCCATGGTAAACGCCATGTTAAAGCCATTGCAGCCCCAGTCTACGTCCACTGCGCCCTCCGGTAAGGCCACAATGCTGCCATCGGCGATCGCCGGATGACCAATGAGCCTCAGGGCGGCGGCCCCGGCTTGTGCCATGATGCGCTCCAAAAATTCTGGTGGCGTCAGCGCAGTCCAGACGAGTCGCGCCATCACCCCCGGCTTGGGATAGGCCGTCAGCGCCAGCATCCCCACCGCCAGAGGATAGCGCCAAAAAAAGCGCACGCCCCAGTTGCTACAGGCAATCCCCGCCAACACCAGCAGCCAGATTGCCGCCTGTGGCCAAATGTCGAATCGACAAAAGGGAAACAGCAGTATCCCGCTGAGCATCAGCAAATGACCAAGAACCTGGTCTTCCTCGGAGGCTTGCATCTGGGCCAGTTGAGCACGATGGGCCCACAGTTGCCGCAGCCCTAAGAACACCATTACTGACAGCAGCGGCAGCCCAGCCGAACCCTGTGCTGCACGAGCAATTAATCCCGATAGCCACACAGGAAGATAGCATAAACCCACCGTGAGACCTGCCAACACCAGTCGGCCATGCCAGGTTTTAATCGCCTCTTTTAATGAGGGCAGGATGGTTTCGCGAACGCTGCGCTGAATGCTTGTTTGAATGCTCTTAAGAATACCTGGACGATTTTTTTTACGGCTTTTAGTTTGAGGCATGGAATTCTAATTTGAAGCATTTAGCTACGGCGCGATCGCATTCCCACTCGGCCTAACCCAATCAGTCCCAACCCGACGATCACTAAATTGCCAATGCTGGCAATACTGGATTTGGTGATTCCAGTTTTGGCGTTTTGCTTGAGTGAGTCTGCCTGCGCTTGCACCTGGCGGGCCGCTTGCTCAAGCTGCTCGGGTGTCACATTTGGGGGCAGGGGCTGGGTGCGGCTCTGCTCTATCTGGGTCTGAATCTCAGCCGCGCGAGTGCTGATGGTTTCTACGGTCTGCTGCTGCAAGACCAGCCCATCGCGAATCACCACCAAACAGCAGATTTGGAAAAATACGCCAACCGCAAGTGCAACATACGCTAAAGGCTTGCGCTGCGATCGCTCTTCCCAAAAGCCATACAGCAACAGCGCCATGCCAAACATGAACACAATGCTGCGATCGCCCAACTGCTGCAACACGCCAATCCGCCACGCCTCACCCGCCCCAAACGGCAGGGCGATCGACGCCATATCTAATAAAAAACCTGCTAAGCAAGTAAACCCGACAATTCGGCAAAGCCCCTTGGCTACCTGCGGATTTACTATTGACTGACCCGGCACACTAACCATATGCACACCACCTATCAATTTGGTATCAAACGAAATAGGACTTACGCAGTTGGGCGATTTTTCGCGGGCGCAGCCCGCGAAAAATCATTCAGAATCGATAAAACTCGTTGCAACGGCGTAAGTCCTGTGAGAAATAGAAAGTAGAAAAACCTGTGGATAATTGTGCGCCTTACAATACGCACTCCATTCTCTATTTCATCCCCTAAAGACATTCATCCGGGTATCCGTCCAATCAATTTTTCCGGCTTATTCTACATAAAGATATGTTGGATTTTTCCAGCAGTTTCCCCATTTTTCCAACTATCTTGCTAAGTGGCTAGATGCTAGATCCCTGCCAGGTGATTACCAGGTGATTGCCAGGTGATTGCTCAATTACTGCTAGCTTCTAGCCAGATTGTTGAGCGATCGCCCTAACCTTGTCGATCACTAAACCGCTTGTGTAAATTGTCACACTGTACTACTACGCAGCGACTCACGTCCTTAGAAAGAGTTTCACACAAGCGGTATATCCCAAGGTAGGAATGAGGAGCTTGAATGCAACGCTGGGGCGATCGCCAAATCTAGCGTGTCAACAGCTATCGACCGCGCGTTTGAAAATTTACATTTCCACTTTCACGGCTGAATGTACTAATGAGCTGCATCAATGCCAAAACCGTAAATGGCGGAATCGTCTTGGCATAGCGTTTCCAAAGACGACCCGGCTCCTGCATCAGACGATAAAGCCACTCAAAACCTAGCTTGCGAATTATCTCCGGTGCCCACTTTTGCACGCCCGCATACACCGGAAATGCACCACCTAAACCAATCATTACAGCAGTCACTTGATCTCTGTGGGCGCTAATCCACTTCTCCTGTTTTGGGCAGCCCAATGACACCATCACAATCCCTGCACCACTTTCGTTTATTTGCTTTGTGATCGCCTGATCTTCTTCATCAGTCAGTGGACGAAATGGCAGCGGCTCCATTCCAGCAATGCGCAGATTCGGAAACTCTCGCTTCAGCCGATAGCGCATTTGCTGCAATGTGTAAGCATCAGAACCTAGAAAAAAAACACTAATTTTTCGCTGGCTCATCCGCTGACAAAGCCCGAGAATAATGTCCATTCCAGCCACACGATCCTGCTTGTACTTGCCGATCCAGCTCATTAACCAAACCAGTGGCATTCCATCTGGCGTCACCATATCGCCATTTGCCAAGACAGTTCCAAATTCTCTATTCCAGGTTGCTTCCATTAGCATGTGGACATTAGCAACATAGACACTTTTGCTCAGGTTCTGTGCTGCCCATTCCAGCATCCAATCCATTTGCTCATCAAAGCTGAGAGACGTAACCGGAAAACCAATTACATTCTGAGTTGGTGGTTTTAGCTGAAGCATCATAAGTGGATTCTTGAGAATAGACTGAACTCCGTGAATCGATGTGGAGATGCTCACCGTCAGTTGCAGTAATTCGCCCAGTCAAAATTTCATCATGCAAGGATTTCTCACCGCTCTACTTCTGTACCTGCTTTCAGGTTTAAGGAAAGAGCAATGAAATATCTGCCTGAGAATTACCAGGAGAAAGATAGATGGAAAACCCTAAATCGGAGAATTTGAAAACAGCGCAAGCCATCTCAATAAGACTTAAGCGTCTGATTTCTAGAACAAAGCCCTATACTTTGTTGAGTTCCAAAATTAGTGGACTTCAACAGATACTGTCTTTTCGCAAGGACTCATGCAGAAAACCTGATATAAACCGTCAAAGCCTGATGTGAAGATAGATGCTTTGTAGGGTAAATGCTTATTGGAAAAACCTAAAGTTGCGGCTTTTCGGTCGCTTTTTACAGCAATAGACTACGTTGTGAGGTAAATGCTACTTAAGAAATCTGAAGCTAGGGTTTTTCGGCTACTCTTGACAACTCTGTAAGACTACTTAGAAATCCTTTGATTTACTCAAACTAAGCTTTTACGACAGAGTTAAGTCCAGAGAATAGAGGGGTAGATACGGGAAAAACCAGAGCCAGGAAAGAGCGGTAGATGAAACCGGGGTAGATGCGATCGCACTTCTGCTGAAGACAGCCTTCTGATGGAGTCGGCTCAGTAGACACTTCAGTAATTTTACAGAAAAATGCACGCTTTTTACTGAAGTCTTCATATCTACTTAGGTTATATTACAGTCCTGCCGGATATAGGGCAGTGATAAATGATACGAGTTGGAGTGAAATCTTGGACTCTGGAAAGCCCAGACTGCCTTCTTGAACGCCCTTTGTCAACTCAGGGCTTTACTTGCATGGTTGCGATACCAATGAATCGTATTCCTCAAGCCCTCGCGAAACGCCACCTGCGCGGTAAAGCCAAACTTTTCCTTCGCCCGTAGTGTATCGAGACACCTTCGG
>RFIF01000263.1 GCA_003695655.1 Cyanobacteria bacterium J069 | reverse complement strand
GGTCAGGGGTTAGGTCTGAAGCCCTAGCTGCATCAAACTGAAAAGCTTGATGCTTGTCCTAACCATTCTGTCTACCGCTACATATGTCATTTCTTGATACTTTTTCCTGATCGCTTCATCCAGCGTTTGCAAAAAACTTCATCAAGAATTCAAATAACCAGGACATCCTTGAAGTTGTGCAAAGATTCCGTGAAGACGTTTCTGCTAAACCTCGGATTCATAAGGGTTTGCTATATATTCTCTGCACGAAAGGGTTTTACGTATTTATGCGGTCATCCCCGGAAAGGGTTACTACTTCAGAAAGGGTTATTACCAATGACTCGCTATGCATCTCCAGATTCGCTCCAAGACTCACCCTGCTCCGTTTCCATTGCTCCACCGCTGCCCCTCCTGCAAGCCCATCCTCAGTTGCCTCATCCTTCAGTTGGCCACTGGTTTAAGCGATCGCTTGATATCGTGGGCAGCTTGATTGGCTTATCGATTTTGGCAATTATCTTTGTGCCTGTGGCGATCGCCATTCGGCTAGACAGCCCCGGCCCCGTTTTCTATACTCAGCAGCGCTGCGGCCTGTTGGGGCGCTGCTTCACAATCTATAAATTTCGCACGATGGTTCAAGGAGCCGATCGTCTCGGTGATCAGCCAGCTCCCACGCCAGTAGATGATCAAGCAAAAGACAAGGCAAAAGATAAGGCAAACGACGAAGCGAAAGGGAAACCCTTTAACTTCAAACGGGGGCGTGACCCGCGAGTAACCAGGGTTGGCTGGTTTTTGAGAAAGACGAGCCTGGATGAATTCCCGCAGTTCCTCAATGTCTTGCGCGGCGAGATGAGCCTCGTCGGCACCCGTCCCCCCACCTTAGATGAGGTGGAACATTACGCCGACCACCACTGGCTGCGCCTGAATGTAAAGCCAGGGATTACGGGAGAATGGCAGGTAAATGGACGATCGAAAATTGATGACTTTGAGGAAATTGTCAAACTTGATCTGCGGTATCAAGCCCTCTGGCACCCGCTGTATGACTTGTCTTTGATCCTCAGAACGATTCGAGCCGTTGTGTTTGGCGTAGGCGCAATGTAATGAAGTCAGGCAATGAGCTAGATATATCCGCTGCCTATAACGGGGCGATCGGGCGATCGGTGCTGTAGGGCGATCGCCCCGTCGCGGCTTACTGTTTGGTCTGTTTATCTACCTATCTCCAAAAGCAGGCTTTTGGTAAAACATCTACCAAAGGCCTGCTTTTTAAGCCAAAGTGCTTTTCTAAGCGCCTTTCATCTGGCTCGGCTAGGGGCGGTAAACTGGCAGCGTAAAGTGGAAGCAGCTTCCTTGACCCAACTCCGAATCCACCCAGATTTGCCCATAGTGCGCCCGCACAATCCGCTGACACACTGCCAGCCCAATGCCATAGCCGTCCTGCATGGCGTCACGCTCCAGCCGATAGCTATCTTCAAAAATGCGATCGCAGTTTTCCGCAGGAATGCCCGGGCCGTTGTCGCAGATACTCACCTGCACTTTTTGCGTCGTGCGATGGAGAGCCGAAACCTGAATATGGCTGCCGATTGGCGCATATTTAACAGCGTTATCCAGTAAATTCACCACCACCTGCCGTACCCGCTCCGGATCGGCATACACCGGTGGCAAATCGCTCGGAATATCGGTGGAAATGCTTTGAGACTTACTTTGCAGCTTTGCTTCAAAATCATCTAAAAGGCTGAGGCAGAGCTTGCCGAGGTCAAGCCTGCGGGGCTGCACCTTGAGCTTGCCACCTGTACTGTTGGCCGCGTGGAGGGTATCGGTAATCAGGCGGTCGATCGTCTTAGCTTGAGTGCGGGCATGTTTGATCAACTGGTCCATCATCGCGGGCGTCAGTCGCGACTCGGTGTAAATCTCTCGCATACTGCTGCCCAGTTCTAACGTTTCCAGCGCAATTGACACCGCCGTCAGCGGGTTGCGCAAGTCATGGGCCAGCATTGCAATCAGTCGGTCTTTAAACCGAAGCTGTTCCTGAAGCTCTTCCTTTTCCTGGTTCAGCCGAAAGATCTCATCCGACAGGCGAATAAGTTCGGCAGAGTAGGTCACTGAGTTAACAGTTGGCGGCAGATCTACACCGGAAGCAACAGACTGAGTTGGCGGGCTGGGCTGATGTTCCTCCGCAGACTGCCGCCAGCGAGACCACCAGCTATCAATCTGGGCAATGAGGTTGCTGCCTGCTAGCGTTTGCCGAGGCTCTGGGTGAATTTTGATGATGGCTGGCGTGGCAATGAGGCGAAAATGCTCTGCCATGTGGGGCTGTTCACCCACATCAACTACTTGCAAGTCAAACGGGTAGTCTGCCTCCAGTTCTTTGAGGCGATTGCGAATTTGCCGAATCTTTTCAATAGAACTCGGGCGCTTGTCTACAAACAGCAGGAGTTGTAGAGACGGTTCGGCGCGATTGGGCGGGGTGGACAAGGCCTCCATATCGGCTGCATCACAAGAGGTGGGGTCGGGCAAGCAAGCGGGCTGAAACGGAGAGAATAGCGATGATTAGGATTGCAAAAGCTGCTTGCCAAGCTGAGAGAGCAGTGTTTTCGCCGAAAATAGACGGTTAACCAGGAACGGAAAAAGGTCTACATCAAGTTCTACAGCAAGTTCTACAGCAAGGAATTAGCACTGGGTCTTCGGTCAGCTTATCTGGGGCAATGTCAGGGCATGAAAGTCAGAGTATGAGAAACCAAGACATGGGAAACCAGGGTATGAGAAACCAGGAGACAGGGTCTAGGACGAATTAAGTGCTGTGCGTGGGATAGAGCATACCGCAAATTACTGATTATTTTAACCTTTTGCAGCGGGTCTCTGGGACGCATTTTGCAGCACGGTTTGGGTGAAGGTGCGCTCAATGGTGAAGCCCAATGTGCTGGTACTCTGAGGATCGCTTAAATCTGGGAGCGATGATTTTTGCGATTGTGGCCAGCACAGTTGCAGAACAGGGCGCTGCAACGCTTTACTGAGTGAGGTGTTTATAGACTTTCTTAAATTGGCACAAGTCATGGGAACAGAAGTAGCAGAAGTAGCAGAAGTAGCAGAAGTAGGATATCTGGCGCTGCCGGCAGCTGGCTCTGGCCCGGGTGTAATTGTGCTGCAAGAGTGGTGGGGGCTGGTGCCTCATATCAAAACAGTAGCCGATCGATTTGCAGCAGCAGGATTTGTGGCGATCGCCCCCGACCTCTATCAGGGCGAGACGACGACTTCGCCAGATGAGGCGGGTCGCATGTTGATGGAACTGAACATTGAGCAAACCGCCCATAAGCTCGAAGAGACCCTCCAGTATCTGCAAAACCATCCGGCGGTAACGGGCGATCGCCTGGGCGTGGTGGGCTTTTGTATGGGGGGCCAGCTCGCCCTGTTGACAGCCACTCTGAGCCAGCGCGTAGGAGCAGTAGTGGATTTCTACGGCATCCATCCAAACGTGCAGCCCGACTTCTCGAAGCTCAGCGCGCCCGTGCTGGGCATTTTTGGCGAAAACGATGGGTTTGTGACGCCGGAAGCCGTGCGATCGCTGACGGCGGCGATTCAGCAAGCGGGTGGATCAATCGAAGCACACACCTATTCTGGAGCCGAACATGCCTTCTTTAATGACACGCGCCCGGAGGTCTATCAGCCCGAAGCTGCTGCGGACGCCTGGAGCCGCACCCTGAGCTTCCTGAAGCAAGAACTAGCGGCTGCATAAGTGGCCTCAAGCCAGTCGCGGAGACAGCGGTCAGCACAGGAAATTCCAAAAATCAAAACCAGCCTCTATTTCAGAGGCTGGTTTTGGTTTCTTTTTAAGATCTTGCTACCAGATGCCGCAACTGTAATTCTTTGGTCTAGGACTCCTGAGCTAGGGTTTGAGAGCTAGGACTCTTGAGCTAGGGTTTGAGAGCTAGGATTTGATCCCGGAGTTGCACTAAGACACCGAAACTGCGATCGCCAGCAGTCCGCCAATCAGAACCACAGCCCCAAGTCCCGCAATCACGTAGAACGTCTGCTGCTTTTTGCTGGGAGGCTCAGCAGCATACATTTTAGGCTCGACTGCGAAGTTATTCAGGCGGCCGCCTTCTTCGGTGGTATAGCGCATGCACTCAGTCCTTTTTCTAGATATTTGTTAATTTTAGCAACTAGTTATGTCGAGATCCAGGACTTAGCTTAAGCAAATTTTGAAGAAAGATTTAAGAGCGGATTTACAAAGTCAATCCTAAGTCGCTTATATCCCTTGTATATCAGGGGTTTTGGCTTCCGGGAACTGCATTAAGCAGTTTTTCTGAAAGC
>RFIF01000262.1 GCA_003695655.1 Cyanobacteria bacterium J069 | reverse complement strand
TTTCAATTCCTCAATCAGGTTTAAGGGTTCACTCATTTCATTGGGTCAACGCGCCTGAGACTATTGTCAATTTCCTCCGCTTAAATGAAACCACCCTGCCTCTCCCAGCTTGGGAGAGGGGCTGGGGGTGAGGGGAATAACGTTATTGAATACGAAGGACGACATCTCTTTACAGGGGAAGTCGTCGAAAAAATGCAGTTGAATCTACCCCTACTGGCATCGGGAATTGGGGCGGTTTCCTACTACGTCAAGCAACTGGAAACGATTTGCAAGCTACGGGGACTCCACCCTATCCTCGCACCCCTGATCCAGACCTTTCTGGAAGAAATCCTGTTTGAACAGAAAACTACCCTGTTTGATCCGGCTCTGGTGGCTCGGTTAGCTGATTCTGATGTAGGTGAACACTTGCGGGCGGTGTTTGTGCCCTTGATCCGTAGCCGCACCACCACTACCGAAGAACGGTTAATGGTTGAACCACCCAAATCCCTCAATGCCTGGAAACCCTTTCAAGTCACTCTGAGCGAACGCCGTCCTGCTCTGGAAGCGGTAAAGACCCTATTCAATCTGGTGACGTGCAATCGAGAATTAGAAGTGGCAGTAGCGAAGTTCTGCGATCGCGCCCCTGATGTCGCTGCCTTTGCCAAAAACGCGGGTTCCCAGTGTTTGCGGATTGATTATCTTGCGAGTGGAGACAGACTCGCCTTCTACACCCCCGACTTCTTTGTCCGCACGATTGATGGTCACTACTATCTGGTAGAAACTAAAGGACGAGAAGATCGGGATGTGCCGTTGAAAGCCAAAGCAGCGATCGCCTGGTGTGAAGCTGCTTCTAGGGTTACGACTGAAGTCGCCACTACAAACCCAAACGTTCGTAGTGCTGACTTTAGTCAGCAAAAAGCAGGCACCTGGCACTATCTCTACATTCCCCAAGGCGTGTTTGAACGCATGGCAGGCGATACCGTTGCTGAACTGGCTCGCGCCTGTGCCCCTGCCCTGCAAAACCTGCTCCAATCTGAGGAATTCCAAGACTTGCCGCTGTTTGTGAATTTGGGGCAGGTGGACGAAGAAGTGGCTACTGTAGATAGCTTGATTGATCCAGCCATTCTCAATGCCTTGCCTTCCCGCTATCGCCGCGCCGCCGATCAAGCCGTCATGCTCTACCGCTTCTTCGAGAACAAAGAGGGCATAAATTATGCCCCTGTTTTCACCGCTCTGTTGGGTTCGATTGATGAAGTTGCGAAAGGCTTTCTGGTGCGGCGGTTGCAACCAGAGATGCCCGTCACTGTCGATGACCAAAAAGCCTGGTTTTCTCCGTACTTGGGTAATGTAGACCGCAGATCAGAAGACTATTACCGAAAACTGGCTCAAAACCTGAAGCGAACGCTGGTGTTTAACAACGGGCTGTCGCTGATTGGCTTGCTGAGATCATGTCTGGATTATGCGCTGAATGACACCACAAAAATCGGTGGTATCTTTAAAGCCTTACAAACTCAGTTGCGGTTTCAGGGCGGACGCAAAGTTCTGGAAACAGTCACCCGCATCAATGACTTTCGGAACACCTACATTGCCCATCAGGAACAAGAATTAACCGATAAGAACTTAGCTGAGCAAGAACTCAAAATCTGGATCGAGGCATTGCATATGATTGGAAAGTAAACAAGCTGTCGTTGCCAAGCGAGATAACCAATCGTTAGCGTAGCCTCAACCCAGGAGTTTGGAGCCGACCGCCGAAAGGTTATCTATGAGCATCAAAGGCGATCTGCGGCGGCTCATCTCAATCGATGGCTTCCTCGGTCAGCAATTCGCCGACTTTTTCCAAACTGGCATCCAGCAGCTTGGGCAGCGCATAGGCGAGAATCGTCCCAGCCGTGATGGAGAGCGGGTCAACCATAGTGCAATAGCCAGAGGGGGAGATTTTTCCTCTGTTATATCGGATTTTGGGGGGCGATCGCCAGCGCCGCAAGGTTGTAACGCGATGTGCAGCAGCTTGCAATCTGCCCCCACCCCCCAGCCCCTCCTCCCCGAGCAGGAGAAGGGGAGCAAGTGTGACATAAAGCCTTTCTCTGAGCAAGAGAGGGATGCCAGGTACAGGGGGCAGCAAAGTGGCACATCGCTCTATGGACGTATTTAACGGTACGTATTTAACAGGTATGTATCTAACGGTACGTATTTAAGTACGTATTTAACAGGTACGTATCTAACGGTACGTATCTAACGGTACGTATCTAACGGTACGTATTTAGAGGATGTTTGAAAAGTCCTACTGTTTGTCGCAAAACGTGCAAGATCCCCCTAAATCGCCGCGCTGACGCGCCGCTACGCTAAAAAAAGGGGGACTTTAAGGCGTTTCTCCCCCTTTTTAAGGGGGTCTAGGGGGATCTCTGAGTGCTTAACATTACACGCGATACCTTTTCAAACACCCTCTTAACGGTACGTATTTAACAGGTACGTATTGAGCGATGCCAAGCAACTTGGCTATGTAACTTCGCTATGTAACTTCACAGCGCCTTAGATGGCACGGCAGGAAATTGAAGGTTTCAACGCCAGCGCGCCAGCTCTCGACCCTGGAAAGGCTGTCCAGAAAAATCTCAGTAATTCCCCGGATTTTCTTGCTTTCGCCCAGGATGGCAGTTGATCTGGGAAAGTTCACCCGTCCTTCGCCCGACTTAACGGATTTTTCAACGCTTTGTAAAACTCCAGTAAGGCTGAAAACGATGCTCCGGGTTTGCTTAGCCTCAACCCTGTGGACTGGCAGGGGAACCTGGGTGCTGTCGCCAGATGACAACAAACGTTGCAGAGCGATCGCTCGCCCTTACCAGATTGATATAGCGAACGGTGCCTTCCCGCTCCATTTTGTAAAGCGAACCGCCGCCGTACTCACCTTCCTCGCTAAAAGTAAACCCTTCAAACATCTGCTGAACTTCAATCAACACATCATCGGGACGACGACGAGAAGCCCATAGAATGTTGTCTATCATAGGCAGAGACTGGGCAGCCAGGGAGGAATTCTCGTCAGCAGCGGCAATGCTTTCAGCCGTAAAGAACAGCTCCGGTTCTGGAAACTTGTAATAAGGAATATTCAGTCCGGCGGTTTCATCGGCCGCAACCCCGGCCAAGTTTCCCTGAAACTGTCCCCACAAATCCTGAAGCTGCCGCTCTTCCTCAGTTAGCTCCACAGGAACTTCTAGTGGCGAGGCCGTAGCGACCTCCGCCTCCGGAGCCGGCGTAGCTTCCGGAGTTGGCGTAGCTTCAGGAGTTACTGAGGCTTCGGGGGTTGGCTCGATAGGAGAAGGAGCAGGCGTGGGGATAGGAGAGGGAGATACCTGGGGTATTGGATTTGGGCTAGGCCGGGGCACGGGTGACGGACGAGGAGTCGGCTGGGCTTTTAGACGGGGTACAAGGCTTGGTGTGGGGCTAGGCGAGGGAACGGACTTTGGCAAAGGCTTGAGACTTGCTAGAGAAACGGCTGGTTCCTCGGCTTTTTCTTCTTCTTCTTGGGGCGGTTCTGATTGCGATGGCAGGGGCATACCCAACACTAGGGCGTGCAGTCCCAGCGATGCGACCAGCATTGGCCGCCAAAAGTTTTGCCAGAAGGAAGGTCTTGCCTGACCTGAAAGCGGTAGGGGCGGAAGAGGCTGTCCCATATAAATTGAGAAATTTGTATCAAATATCAGATTTTGAGCTGATAGATAAAGGAGTGGACGGCTGCACCACCCACTCCTTCTCGCTCGACTAGAGCTTGGCTAAAGGTGCGCCTTAGCGCTGAGCTTCGAGGCGCAGTAGCTCTTGGATGCTAACGCCGACGGTTTCGCGATTGGCAAAGCGAGTGCCAAGCTGATTGCGCTCTAGCACTTCACGGGCCAGCGTGTAGCCTTCTTGGGGCAGGCGAATGTAGCCTACTTCATCCACCAATTGGGGGCTGCTGAGATAGAAGGACACGAACTGGCGCACTTCGGGACGCTGAGCGGCTGTCTCGGTCACATAAATGAAGATCGGGCGTGAGAGTGGGGTGTAAGTGTTGTTTTCTACTGCTGCTCGGCTAGGGGCGACGGCTGTGCCGCTGCCATTGTCAATTGCGACGGCCTTTAGTCGGCGTTGATTTTCTTCGTAGTAGGCGTAGCCAAAGTAGCCCAGAGCATTTTCATCTTGGGACACACCCTGTACCAAAACGTTGTCATCTTCACTGGCTGTATAGTCACTACGGCTATCGCCCGACTTGCCATTGATGGCTTCAGTAAAGTAGTCGAATGTTCCAGAGTCAGTTCCAGCGCCGTAAAGCACTAGAGGACGATTTGGGAAGCCAGTCCGAACCTGATTCCAGCTATTGACTGTGCTGCCAGGCTCCCAAATCTTCTTGAGTTCGGCGGTGGTCAAGCTGGGGGACCAAGTATTGCGGGGGTTCACCACGACCGTCAAAGCGTCAAATGCAACGGGCAGCTCAATGTAGTTGATGCCGGCGGCTTTGCACTTGTCAATTTCGGACTGCTTGATGGGTCGAGAGGCATTAGAGATGTCTGTTTCACCCGCGCAGAACTTGCTGAAGCCGCCGCCTGTGCCGGAGATGCCGACGGTGATGTTGATCCCCCGATTGATCTTCATGAATTCTTCGGCCATGGCTTCGGTGATCGGGAACACCGTGCTAGAACCGTCGATTTTGATGAGGCGGTTGGTTTGAGAGAAGACGGCGATGGGCACCCCTACCGCAGCTACGGTTGCGGCGATCGCCCCCAAAACTTTCACAAAGCGATTTAACTTAACGCTATTCGCCACCATACAAAATGCGCTCCCAAAGGTGTTAGAACTGTCTGCTTAATCACAGGTAGCCTAACGGGTGAGCATTAAGGATTGATAATCCTCTGGTAGGGGAATACGTTAAGAAATGGCGATCAAAAGGTTAAGGCGTTCAATCGCATTATAGGGAGACGCTAATTCGAGGCAGGCGGGACGCTTTGGGACGGCTTTGGGGATGGCCTTAGCCGTCGGGAAACTGCCAGCAGGCGATCGCCTCTATGCGGGTGCTGCCACAAATACAGACTTCGGGGGCCGACGCCACCCACTCGCGATCGCACTGGCGACAATGGCAAAAAATATTGTTGTGATTCGCTGCCTCAAGAACGCGCTGCCATTCGGCCAGTTCTGCGGGCGTGAGGTGGGACGGGGGCTGCTGCATCGGGGGATGATGTGGGAGAGATGATCTGAGGGAGATGATTTGAGGGAGATGATCTGAGAGAGATGGGGAAGTCGCTCCTCTCGCCTCCTCTCATTATCCCTCCCTCACCCCCACACTCCCTCATCCCAACCCTCCATCTGCTTAATTCACAGGCACCACTGCCGCCTGCAAATTTGCGCCGCTGAGGCGTTGCAGCAGTTGATCGGCTGTGGAGCGATCGCGAAACAGGCCTGCCTGCATCACTACTTGCCCGTTGATCACAGTGCGGAAGGCATCGGGAACGAGCGATCGCACGCGAGTCTGCACATCGGGCGTACTGCCATTAACCACGACGCGATAGCTAAAGCCCAGGGAAGAGGCCAGCGGCGACGCTGGCTGCGGCGTGCCCGTAAAGACGCCTGGATAGGCTGAGCCAACTTGTCCGGGAGGGTTTTGTCCTTGCGGCGCAGGCGGCAATGACGGCACGGGCAGCACGGCAACTGTTTCTGGCGCACTGACGGAGGGCGGCGGCGGTGGCAGCGGAATACCGTTGACGATGGTGGGCGAGCCAGTGCTGGGCGCGGGTGTAACGGGAACTGGCGTGGGACGAGTCACCACCACACTAGATGCAGGCGGCGGCACCGGAATCGTGATCGGCGCAGTGCCCACGGGCCGCTGGGGCTGGGGTGCGGGCGTCACGACAATCGGCGCAGGCGCGGGGGTAACGGGGCGCGGCGTTCCAGTGGAGGGCGTCGTGGCGATCGGCCGGGTCGTGCTGGTCAGCGCCGCCAGGGATAGGTCGTTGGTCAAATAGATGTGTCCTAGTGCCTGCCCATTGTAGACGCGGCGGCTAAGATACCAGCCGGGATTGAGCTGAATCCGGTTGAACCCGCTAGCAGCGCTGCGCGAACGACCAATTTCCAGGGTGCCGCTGCCTCGGCTGGGCGTGGCATAAAGGATAATTTGGTTGCCCTGGGTGACAGTGCGGAGGGTATATTGCAGACCCAAGTCTTGTCCGCCGACGCGCACAGAATAGCCGTTGCGGTCGGTGGCGCGAGCGCAGATGCCCGTAAAGTCGAACCGGGTCATCAGGGCATCAACGGTGCCATTGCTCGATTCTTGCCAGCAGGCGCGGGCGTTGCTAACTTGCTCGAGAACCGTGATGCGACTGCCACCCGCACTGCCGAGGACGACAAAGCGGCCCTGGTCAACCTGTGTGTTGCTAAAGGTGGTGGCGATCGCCTGTTCATTCAATCCGCCGATGCCCAGGCTCAGGGCAGTCAGGGCAGTGAGGGACAACCAGCGTGGACGTTCCATACTCTCTCTCGATGTGGATGTTCAAGGTGTGGCGTTTTCCCTGATTCGTAAGGTGTGACTAAAAGCGTAATCCTGACTTTGGTAGATGGGCCGACGCAGCGGCAAAATTATCAAACTTCTCCACTGGGTGCCTCCGCAGATCCGCAGAAATTTACACAGACTTCTGCGAAAATTTTGCGAAAGCTTTGGATTGCGTGCTAGCGCGATCGCACGCAAAAGCCAGGGGTCAAAATCGACAGGCTGCATCGCTGCACAAACCGGGCGATCGCTGTAGACCTGACCACTCACTCACCGCCCATCGGCGGGTCGCAATCCCAGGGTGAAAGCTTGTGAATCTAGTGACGCGGTTCCCTTCATGGAAGTTTCACCGGAGGGAGAGAAAGTTTTGGGA
>RFIF01000261.1 GCA_003695655.1 Cyanobacteria bacterium J069 | reverse complement strand
GAGGGGGAGAGGGGAAGAAGTTTTTTGGTTTGCTGTGATGTGGACTGAGATTGCCATCCTGTTGTAGGCGGGCGATGACGGATGCTTTTTGATCGGGGCGCACTTCTGCAAAGACGCGATCGATGCCCACTTCACGAGCAATCACGTTTGCCGTCCGCTGGTTATCGCCCGTGAGCATGACGACTTCCAATCCCATTCGCTTCAGCGTGCGAATTGCGTTCACCGAAGACGGCTTCACAGCATCCGCAATGCCCATCAACGCTTCCACGTTGCCATCCACGGCAATCCAAATTACCGTTCTGCCCAGGTATTCCAGCTTGTCCCAGGAAGATTGCAAAGCGCTGGTCTTAATACCGAGTTCAGCCATCCAGCGGTGCGTGCCGATCTGCACCAATTGGCGATCGACATAGCCCTGGACACCACTGCCAGCGATCGCCTCAAAGCCTTTTGGATCAGTCAGTTCTACTTCTTGCGATCGCGCATATTGCACCACAGCTTCCGCTAGGGGATGTTCGGAATTTTGCTCCAGCGATGCGGCCAACCGCAGCAGTTTCAGTTCGTTTGCAATGCCGTTGACCGGAACAAAATCCGTCACCGTGGGTTTGCCTTGGGTAATCGTGCCGGTTTTGTCGAGGACGATGGTTTGCAGCTTGTGCGCCAGCTCCAGGCTATCCGCCCCTTTGATCAGGATGCCGTTTTCTGCGCCCTTGCCCGTGCCCACCATGATCGAAGTGGGCGTCGCCAGGCCCAGCGCACAGGGACAGGCGATGATCAGCACGCCGACGGTCGTAATCAGCGCCATCGTCACGTTGCCCATGATGTTAAACCAGAGAATGAAGGTGAGAATGGCGATCGCCATCACCGCAGGCACAAACCACCCCGTCACCTGATCGGCCAATCGCTGGATCGGCGCTTTGGAACCCTGCGCCTGCTGCACCAGTTTGACGATTTGCGCCAGAAACGTGTCCTTGCCAACGCGAGTAGCGCGAAACTTAAAGCTGCCCGTTTTGTTCAGCGTTGCGCCGATTACCTCATCGCCCGCCTGCTTTTTCACAGGCACACTTTCGCCCGTCACCATTGCCTCGTCAATCGTGGAAGCGCCCTCCACAATCTCGCCATCCACTGGGATTTTTTCGCCGGGACGCACCAGAATCACATCCCCCAACATCACGTCCGAAATGGGAATGTCAAATTCCTGCCCGTTGCGAATCACCCGCGCCGTTTTGGGCTGCAAGCCCACCAGTTTGCGAATGGCTTCCGAGGTTTGCCCCTTGGCGCGGTTTTCCAGCAGTCGCCCCAGCAGCAGCAGCGCAATAATTACCGCTGCCGCTTCAAAATATACGTCTGGGTTGAGTCCCTGCGCCAGGAACCACTGCGGCGCGAACGTGGGAAACAGCGAATAGAGAAATGCCGTGCCCGTGCCCACTGCCACCAGCGTATCCATCGTGGCGGTATGCCGCTTCAGCGCTTTCCAGGCGTTGATGAAGAAGCTGCTGCCCGCCCACACCAGCACGGGTGTCGTCAGCCCAAGCTGGAGCAGCGGATGGTGCATCCACATCGGAATGAAGGGAATTGGCAAACCCGTCATCATAGGCAGCGAGCCAATCACGAGAATCGCGCTGACGACACCACTCAGCCACACTTTGCGCGTTAGCTGGCGCTGCTCGGTCTGTCGCTCTTGGCGTTCTGCGTCTGCTTCTGGAGCCAGCACATCGTCGTTTAGGGGCAGCGCTGCATAGCCCGCAGCATCTACCGCTGCTTGAATTGCAGCAACATCCGTTTTGTGGGCGTCGTAAGTCACGGCTGCTTGCTCTGCCCCAAAGTTGACGCTGCACGCCTCGACACCAGGAACCGAGCGGATGGCCTCTTCAATGTTATTGGCGCAGGCGGCACAGCTCATGCCGCGCAATCGAAACGTTTGATTTTCCATGATGCGCCCCTTAAGCGATGGTGTATCCGGCATCGGCGATCGCCCTCCGGATATCTGCCTCTGCCGCTTCGGTGTCCACGTTTACCTGCTTGGTCTTCACGTCGGTCTGCACGGTCGCCCCTGCGTCTATTGCATGAATTGCTTTGGTGATGGTGTCGCTGCACGCCGAGCAAGCCATATCGGGAACGGTGAATTCATAAGCCATTGTGGAAATCCTCCTGATTTGAATCTGTTTTGATCTTGGAGTCTCCAGTGAGCTAGAGAGTCAAGCCGCAGAATGATTAAGTTTTTTGAGCCGCCATTTTTGAGCCGCCAAAACAAGTAAGGATGTGCCACTGGGTACGCAGCACATCCTCTTTCAAAGATTCGCAAATTTCAAAGATTCGCAAAGCAAGTAAGCTAACCTGGCCGTTTAACGACCGACATCGATCAGGATTTTGAACGTGTCTGGCGTGGGCGATACGGCGCGATCGATGGCGGCGGCGAGGTCACTCAGCGGAAAGCGATCGCTCACCAGGGCATCTACATCAATGCGCTTGTTGAACACAATATCTGCGGCCAGGCTCTGCACCTTGTAGGACGAGCTATAGCTGCCCATCAGGTCAATCTCGCGGCGATAGAGCACGTTGGGATTAATGGGAATCTCTACTTCATCGGGAAACTCGGCAAAGAAGAGAATTTTGCCGCCCTTGCGGGTGCAGTCGAGCGCTTGAAAAAACGCCTTGTCGCTGGGCACGGCCAGCAGCGTCGTGTCTACGCCCATGCCGTTCGTCAGAGCGTGAATTTTGGCGGGCAGGTCGGCATCTCGCGGGTCGAAGGCGGCGTCGGCTCCAAGCTGGCGGGCTTTTTCCAGACGGGAGGGGATCAGATCAGTGGCGATCGCCCTTGCGCCAAAATACTTCACCAGCATCACAAACATCAGCCCGATCGGCCCGGCTCCCGTCACCAGCACCGTTTGTCCGGGCTGCACCTGCGCTTTTTTCACCGCCTTCAGGCAGCAGTTGGTCGGCTCCACAAAGCTGGCCTGCTCAAAGGTTACGCCGTCGGGAATCTCGATCAACCCGCCGTGCTGCACAATATGCCCCGGCACCTTCACATATTCCGCAAAGCCGCCGCCGCTGGGCGCAAAGCCCGCCGTGGTGCTGATGGTTTTGTAGACCTCGCACATGGAGTAATTCTCGTTGAGGCAATAGCCGCAGTGCATACAGGGAATATGGTGCAGCACGACGACCCGCTGCCCCGGCTGCCAGCCGCGCACGTCGGCCCCCACCGCCGCAATCACGCCCGCCGTCTCATGCCCAAAGATGCGCGGCGGCTCATACAGCGGATAGAGAATCTTCTTAATATCCGACTGACACAGCCCCACGACCCGCACCTGCACCAGCACTTCGTCGGCCGCTAGCTCCGGCACGGGCACGTCCTCATAGCTCAGTTGGTTGACCCCTCGAAATACCTGTGCCTTCATGGAGATTCGTTTTGACGCAACAAGAATAAGAATACGGTCTGGCGAGGCAGAAAATTTGCGCTCCGACACCGCAGAGGGTTCATAGAGTTGCCCTAGCAAAATAGGAGGTAGAAGAGCGATCGCCCTTCCTCCTCCTGTCCTCCTGCTTTTACTTTGCTAGACCACTAGCAACTAAGACTTGTGCTCTGCCACGGGGTCAGCAATGTAGCGGAAGTTGGGTTCCGAATTCCAGGGACCGCGCTCATCCTTTTGACCGTTGGTGGATAGGTTGTAATAGAGATCCACGGTTTCATCAGGTTGAACATTGCCGAAGAAAGGATCGTCCAGTTTGCCCAACGAATTCAGCGCTTCCATAAACATTTTGGTGTGGGAGATTTCACGGGTGAGCAGATGCACCAATGTCTTTTTGGTGCCCTCGTCAGGAGCCATTTTAATCAGCGCTTCGTAGGTCTGGCGGGCCCCGGCTTCAGCGGCAATGTTTGCCCTTAAATCCCGCACGACATCGCCACCTTCATTGAGATAGGTTGCTGTCCAGGCGCTGCCCTGGCTGTCCAGGAAATGAGGGCCGGCACCGCGCACTGCAAACAGCGTGCTTTGGAATGCATCGGTTTGGTCAACATTTTTGGTGTGTGCTTCGATCATTTTGCCAATCATTTCCAAGTGGCCAAACTCTTCGACGGCAATATCTTGGAGCATGTCTTTGAGGCTGGCGTCTTCGATGTGGAAAGACTGTACCCAGTATTGCAAAGCGGCTGAAAGCTCTCCCGTTGCACCCCCAAATTGCTCTAGCAAGAGTTGGGCAAACCGGGGATTTGCTTTGTCAACATTGACGACATGAATCGCTTCTTTCTTGTGGAAAAACATGACAAATTCCTTAATGTGAGTAGTTGGCGTGAAGTGATTAAACTGGGGAATATTGGGGATACTTGTTTGCAGCCTTTACAGCTTTTCTCAGATGAGAAACCGACTGGCTCTTTGAATCAAACTCTTTGGATCAACATTAAATCGACTCAAATATCAAATTGATTCAAATTAGTGGCGAGTCAGTAGCGCAATAACTTGATCGTAGATCTTCTAATGCGGCTCTACCTGTCTCTAAGGGGTGAGGTCTTCAATTAGTTTTGTTGAATGCTGAGGCGATCGCCCTATCTATCTAAATCCTTATTTTTGACTGCCAGAAAATGTCTAAGCAGGATAGCCTAAAACATTGCCCAGCTTGGGCTTAGAGGATATTTGCCTAAGCCGAACTTGCCAAAAGATGAGATCAAACTCTATCAAACTTCAGAGATCAAATCAGCACGGCGGTATAGGCTAAATTGCCAGGCGATCGCCCCTAATCTGCTACTCTTCTCAATTCGTCATTTTTGATTCTGGTTTTGATTCTATGAGATGCGTGAGCAATGGCATCCTGTATTCACTTTTCAAGAAAATCATCCTGTATTCACTTTTCAAGCAAATAAAGATGCGCTACAACCACGCCTGAGGCACCTTACGGCAGTGATTATCTGAATTGGCTCACCAAGCTGCGCTAGATTCGACTAGGAAGCGTTAAATAGAGTTGAGGAGAGTGAGGCGATCGCCTCGTTTCATTCTCGCGATCGCCCAATTGCAAGGCCCAATTGCGAGATTGTTTTTGAGTCCACTATTAAGGTCAAACCCTGCACTATGACTGACTTTGTGGAGCTGGATGGACGGAAATTTGTCCCGGCGGATCAACTGCCACTGCCTGAGTGGCCCTGCGTTATCAGCGAGCGCCCGCAGCCCACGCTGACGCTCAAAGATGACGATTTATTTCTAATTACCGACACGCTGGGCAACATATCGGACTGTTTGGACGAAAATTCGGTCGGCAGTCTGGGGCTGTTTTGCCAGGACACGCGCTTTCTCAGCCGGCTGGAACTGCAAATTGAGGGGCGATCGCCTTTATTACTCAGCAGCAATGCCGACAAAGGATTTGTGATGTCGGTGCTGTGTACCAACCCGCAGCTCGATCAGGTGCCGCCCGACACTATTGGCATCCAGCGCGAGCTAGTGCTCAACGGCGGGCTGTTTGAAGAAATCAGCCTGACCAACTTCAGCACAGAGCCGATTCAGTTTGAACTCAGCCTCAGTTTCAATGCCGATTTTGTCGATCTGTTTGAGATTCGCGGCTTTCAGCGGCAGCGGCGGGGGCAGCGGCTGCGGCTGGTGTCGCCCATGCAGCTTGATGAATCTGACGTAATAGATTGGGAATCGCAGGCGCAGGGCAACGCCGAATCGGGCACAGAGCCGGACGGGGGGTCGGCGTTTCAGCCCCAAGACCTCGACTCGCTGAGTTTGGAGGCAGAGCAGCGGCTGGAGTTGGGCGATCGCCCTGCTGCCAGTTTCCCCGATGCCGCCTCGCTGACGGCCGAGCAGATGGCAACGCAGCCAGTGCCAGGGTTTCCGGCGGTGACGCCCCAGCCGCCGCTGCCGCCCGAAATCGCCCTCGCCTATCAGGGGCTGGATGGCGGCGTCATGGAGTCGCGCATCCAGTTTTCGCACCAGACCCCCAATCGGCTGAAGGGGCATACGGCGCTGTGGCAGGTGGCGCTGAAGCCACACGAAACGCTGGTTCTGGGCTATCGACTGCAACCGCTGGTGAATGGGCGATCGCCCTCCGCCGTCAACACGCCAATGACGCTAATGCAGGCCAAAGCCGCCGAACTGCTGGAACAAAGCCAGTGGGGCGCACAGGTGACGCGCATCCGCTGCGATAACAAGGCGATCAACCAAATCATCGAGCAGGCCCAGCAGGATGTCTATCTACTGCGGCAGAGTTTTGGCAAGGGCAAGGTTTGTCGGCGGGGGTGCCCTGGTTTTCTACGCTGTTTGGGCGCGACTCGATCATCGCCGCCTCCCAGACCCTCATCCTCGACCCCACCATCGCCCGTGACACTCTGAACATTCTGGCGCACTATCAGGGCAAGCAGTATGACGACTGGCGCGACGAGCAGCCCGGCAAAATCCTCCACGAGCTGCGCACGGGGGAAATGGCCCGCTGCCAGGAAATCCCCCATACGCCCTACTACGGCACGGTGGACGCGACGCCGCTGTGGCTGATGCTCTATGCCGAATATTATGCCTGGACGCACGACCAGGAAACCCTGGAGCGGCTGTGGCCCAACGCACTGGCAGCGATGGACTGGGTAGATGAAAACCTCAAAGAAACGGGCTATCTGGCCTATGCGCGGCGATCGTCTCGCGGGTTGCAAAATCAGGGCTGGAAAGATTCGGGCAACTGCATCGTCAACCGCCGGGGCGAGCTGGCAGAAGGGGCGATCGCCCTGTGCGAGGTGCAGGCCTATGTCTATGCCGCCAAGGTTCGTCTGGCCGAGATCGCCCGCCTGAAAAAGCGCATCGACCTGGCCGACCGCTGGCTGGACGAAGCACAAGCGCTCAAAACCCGCTTCAATCAAGACTTTTGGGTTACGGATCTGGACTTTTGCGCGCTGGCGCTGGATGGCGAGGGCAAGCCTGTAGACAGCATCACTTCTAACCCTGGTCACTGTTTAAATCTGGGCATTTTGGACGAAGACAAAGCCCTCAGTGTGGCCGAGCGACTGCAAGCGCCCGACATGTTCAACGGCTGGGGCATCCGCACCCTCAGCAGCCTGTCGCCTGCCTACAACCCAATGGGCTATCACATCGGCTCCGTCTGGCCCCACGACAACAGCATGACCGTTCTGGGACTGCGATCGCTCGGCTTGATTGACCAAGCGCTAGAAGTCACCCAGGGCATTTTTGACATGACGCGCTGCCAACCCTATCATCGCCCGCCTGAACTGTTCTGCGGCTATGAGCGCACGGCAGATCATAGCCCCGTGCAATATCCCGTCGCCTGTTCGCCCCAGGCCTGGGCTACGGGCGCGATCTTCCAACTGCTGCTGACGATGGCAAACCTGGTGCCCGACGCCCCCAACAACTGCCTGCGAATTCTCGATCCGGCGCTGCCCGACTTTTTGCAACACCTGTCGCTGCACAATCTCCGCATTGGGCAAACCCTGCTCGATCTGGAGTTTGAGCGGGTGGGCAGTGCCACCGCCTGCCGCGTGGTGAAAAAGCGGGGAAACTTGCGCGTGGTGATTGAGGCGTAGGAGATTAGGGGGTTGAGGGTTAGCGATCGCCCTGAAAACTTTTGGAATAAGTGTTTTTGGGGTTTGGATGGTTTGCAAAAGTGGTCTGGAGTAACCGAATTCTTCCGACAGGCGAAATCTTCTTATGGGTTTTCTCTTGCACAGGGCGATCGCCTAATTTACAATCAAGCATCAAGTCGTTAAAGGCATTTTCTATTCACAGAGATGCTTCAAAGCTCTAATTGGTAGGCTTTTGACGGCATTATCAAATGTATTTAGGAACCCTATATTTAGGAACCCTAATTTAATCTAGAAGGCTGGTCTGGGTTGCCTTGTCCAGGCTGCCTCAAAAGTACGATGCTACAGTCCCACTTTGTAATCCCAGAACACGACCTAAATGTAGGCACTTAAACCTCCAATTTCAATTGAGTATAGAAATTTAGAGTTCTTATGAAAAACGTCGAACAAATTAAATGCCATGTTTGCGATAATAGTATCAACCCGACTCTGATTCTAGAGAATTTCAAAAGCGAATGTCATATTGTAAGATGTCCGAGATGTAATTTGACATTCGTCCATCCACAGCCATCTCCAGAAGTTATATCAGCTTATTACAACGGTCTATATTCTGAGTTGGCGACAGAATATAACGAGCGAAAAATGAGGTGGGCAAGGACATCAATAGAGGGATATTGTTTAGCAATTAAAAAGTATAAGCGCCCCAACTCAAATCTAATTACGCTTTTGGATCTAGGCGGTGGTTTGGGGTATTACTCTAAAGCATTTGAGGAGGCAGGTTTTTCAGTAACGCTTGTTGAGCAAGACCCAGTATCTGTTAAGTTCGCTCGTGAAGTTCTCAAAATAGAAAATCTTATAGACCAAGGCATTGAGCAGTTTTTTGAAGCTAACTGTGCAAGCATGCCCAAGTATGATGTGATATTTATGAGGCATGTTATTGAACATTATACAAGTCCAGGAGCTTTGTTAGGTAAAGTTGGTGAATGTCTTGCCGAAAGGGGGATTTTCATCATTGAAACCGACAACAATGCTGGGATCGAGCTACTATTTAGACCAGGAACAGCAAGCTTCTACACAAATCTGTATCGCTCTTCTTTTGCATCATCTTCTTACTTTTCATTGCTAAGAAAACGTCCTTTTGCCGTTGATCCTCCAAGACATCTTTATGGATTTAGAAGCTCAAACTTGTCTAGGCTATTGCGGAAAAACTCATTAATTCCAGTCAAAACAATATTTTATAGACTCGGACATCCAATCTATTGGCCTAACCTGCCGTCTCCTACATTCAAAGATATACTTAGCCAGGCTCGTCATCCAAAGACTAAGCATTTTATCCATACTTTAATGGACTTTGCACTGCTTCCGTTTCGCCTTTTCTTGGAATTTATAGGCTTGTCATCCGGTCTTTGCATTTATGCAGTAAAAGATACACGAGACTAAATTAGATGCTGTGCTTCACTGCTATTTTGGGTGCAATTTCCTGATGAGTAATATCTAAGATTTATCAGGCGTAAGATTCATACTCAAACCCAGAACTCTGGCTGGGTGAGGTCGATGGCGATCGCCAGCAGGTTGGCAAAATCGACCCGCAGCCACAGCCGCCACAGCCGCAGCCGTTCGCGCGATCGCCGCTCGTCTGGGCCCCAGAGCAGCCGCCCCCAAAGCAGCCGCCCCAAAAGCAGCGCCAGCCCGCCCCAGGGATAGGTCTGGCGCAGCGCCCACAGCCACAAACAACCTTGCGTAGGCTTCATGCTATTTCTCCTTCGGGGGTTAGAGTAGCCGGTTAATTCTCCAACACTCCATCACCCCAACACTCCTTCCTGCGGCAGATTCAGCTCGGCTCGCCACTGGCGCACGGGTTTTTCCCAGGCATCTTCCCAGCGCTGGGCGAACAGCGGTTTTGCCTGGAGGCCCAAGTCCCAGCCGAAGGCGATCGCCCGCAGCAGGTCGGGCATGGCTTCCGGTGCCAGCAGCGTTGTGCTGATCAGCGCGTTGGCCACCAGCATTCCCGCCAGCGGCAGCCGAAACTGCGCCAGGTAAAACGCTTGCAGCCCGATCTCGCTGATTTCGTCGGTGCCAAAGCCCGTGACGACGTGCCAGAGGTCGTGGGTCTGCTGCCAGCGATATTCTACATAGGCGGTGTCGGCGGTCACATCCAGCGGCATGTCGATGCGCTCAAACCCTTGCTGCTGAAGCATCGCGGCGTAGGTATGTCCCAGGGAACCAACGGGATAGGTCAGCAGGCGATCGAGATCGTGGGCGGGCGGCTGATAGCGCGCCTGAATCAGCGCCGCCACCGCCGGATCGCGCTGCATATCCGCCACCGCCAGCCGAAACGCATCGCTATCGACCAGCGCCAGACTCAGCTCGTCCACCGCCGTCAGGTCATCATCTGCCGCCAGCAGCGAAAAGAAAGCTTTGATCAGCGTCAAAAATTGCACATTGCGTTCGCGGGCACTGGTGGGAAAGGGATTGGTTGCCAGGGATTCACGGATTTCGGTCGCAGACGGATAGAGGGAGTTCATAGGGATGAAGGATAAGGGATGAATAGGGGTTTTGGG
>RFIF01000260.1 GCA_003695655.1 Cyanobacteria bacterium J069 | reverse complement strand
GAGGGGGAGAGGGGGGGAGAGGGAGAGGGGGGGACGGACTCCGGCTCTCCATCACTCCAATACTCCGTCACGCCATCACGGTTCCCTGGCTGAAATACGGGAGTAATCACCGTGATGTCTGGCAGATGGGTGCCGCCGTTATACGGATTGTTGGACACGTAGACATCGCCAGGTTTAATCGTGTCGCCTTTGGCCGCGATCAGCGCGCGGACGTTTTCGCTCATGGAGCCGAGATGGACGGGAATATGGGGCGCGTTGGCAACGAGCTGCCCCTGCTGGTCAAAAATGGCGCAGGAGAAATCCAGCCGTTCCTTGATGTTGACCGAGTAGCTGGTGTTTTGCAGCGTGATGCCCATCTCTTCGGCGATCGCCATAAAGAGATTATTGAAGATTTCCAGCAGCACGGGATCGGGGGCGAGGGATAAGGGATGAGGGATAAGGGATGAATCAGATCCCCATTCATCCTTCATCCTTCCGCCTTCATCCTTTCTAATGACTAGCGTTCCGTCTGTAGTGAGTTCCGCCGTCCAGCCGGGTTCAATCACGTTGGTGCCGGTCGATTCGATGATCAGCGCTGGCCCATGCAGGCGATCGCCCGCTTTCAGTTCCTCGCGCTGATATATCGGCGTGTCGTATGCCGTTCCACCTGTATACATTGAGACGGTTGCGGCTGGCATTGAAGACGGGATCGATAAAGTTGCAGCGCTATTCGCTAATCCATTCGTTTGAATCTCTTTATCTAGTCCTCCAGTCTTCACATCTGAGGCGTGAATTGCCTCCACAGACACTGCCTCCACGATCAGCGGCTTGTGTTCCATCACGAAGCCATAGCGCTGGCGATAGAGTTGTTCAAACTGTTCATGCATCGCGCCCAAGTCGCCATAGCCCACAATCAGCGCTGAGTCTGTCCCCTCGTACCGCAAATGGGCTTTGGGGCGGATCTGAATTTGCGCGTCGGATTGCAGCGGCGCGTCCGATTCGGCGGCGATGCCCTGCTGCTGGAGGTCGGTGCGCGCGGCGATCGCCAGTTCCGTCAGCATTCGTTCCAGCTCCGGCATTTGCGCCTGCGTGAGCCGCGCTTCCACCGCCTGCTCGCGAATCGTGGTCACGTCCGCCAGCCCGATGCCGTAGGCTGAAAGAACGCCCGCATAGGGATGTAGGAAAATCTGCGTCATGCCCAGCGACTCGGCAATGCGGCAGGCGTGTTGTCCACCCGCGCCGCCAAAGCAGCAGAGGGTGTATTCTGTGATGTCGTAGCCGCGCTGGATGGAGATTTTTTTGATGGCGCTGGCCATTTTTTCGATGGCGATCGCCAGAAATCCCTCCGCGACCTGTTCGGGCAATCGCGCGTCGCCCGTACTTGCCGAAATCTCCGCCGCCAGCGCCGCAAACTGCTGGCGCACCACCTCCGCATCCAGGGGCAAATCGCCATTCGGGCCAAACACCGCCGGAAAAAACTGCGGCTGAATTTTGCCCAACATCACGTTGCAGTCCGTCACCGTCAGCGGGCCGCCCTTGCGGTAGCACGCCGGGCCCGGATGCGCGCCAGCAGAGGCCGGCCCGACCCGATAGCGCGCCCCGTCAAACTGACAGATGGAGCCGCCCCCCGCCGCCACGGTATGAATCGACATCATTGGAGCCCGCAGCCGCACGCCCGCCACCTCCGTTTCAAAGGTGCGCTCATATTCGCCGCTAAAGTGGGACACATCCGTCGAAGTGCCGCCCATGTCGAAGCCGATGATTTTTGCAAAACCCGCCTGCTGGCTGGTCTTCACCGCACCCACAATGCCACCCGCCGGGCCAGATAAGATACTGTCCTTTCCCTGAAACAGCGCTGCATCCGTCAGTCCGCCATTCGACTGCATGAAAAACAGCTTCGGCTGGAGCGTTTCGCGGCTGGAATCTGCCGACACGCCCAGTTCGCCCGCCACCCGATCCACATAGCGCCGCAAAATCGGCGACAGGTAAGCATCCACGACGGTTGTGTCGCCCCGGCTCACCAGCTTCATCAGCGGACTCACCTCATGGGAGGTCGAAACTTGGGTGAAGCCGATTTGCCGCGCCAGGTCGGCTGCCTGCCGCTCGTGGTCGGGATAGCGATAGCCATGCAAAAACACGATCGCACAACTGCGAATACCCGCCGCGTAGGCATCCTGCAATTCCTCCACGAGTCCGGTTTCCATCGGGCGAAAGGAGGCCAGCACCTCGCCCTGGGCACTGAGGCGTTCATCTACCTCGATGACGCGCTCGTAGAGCATTTCCGGCAGGATGATTTGCCGCGCAAAGATGTTGGGTCGGTTTTGGTAGCCGATGCGGAGGGCATCGCGAAAGCCTTGGGTGATGAGTAATAAAGTGCGATCGCCCTTGCGTTCCAGCAGCGCATTCGTCGCCACCGTCGTCCCCATCTTCACCCCGGCAATCTGCTCGGCAGGAATCGGCGCATCGGCTGGAATTCCTAGCAAATCGCGAATTCCCTGAATTGGCGCATCGGCATAGCGCTCCGGATTTTCCGACAGCAGCTTGTGAACCACCAGTTGTCCGTCCGGTCGCCGCGCCACGATGTCGGTAAAGGTGCCGCCCCGGTCAATCCAAAACTGCCAGCCTTGCATCGTCATGCAGATCTCCTTTCGATAATCTGTCCAGTCACAGCACCAAACCCATTAATCTACGTCTTGGCGATTTAGAACAAGTGTTAATCAATGGGCGCTTTTAATGTAGTTTCAGCTTAATATTTGACGATTATGAAACCGATCTCAAGGCAGTAATGGGTAGATGACTTTAGTAGGCTGTCATTAACCTGCCGTCCCTAGTAGACTGTCATTATTGGTAAATCGCTGTTCGTCTGAGAATTCTCAGTGAGAATTCTCAAATTGTTGCCCTTTTGAGCCGTCTCATGACCTCTCTCTCCGACAACGAACCCACCCTCCAAGACCTGGCCAACAAGCTGGATAGGCTTTCCAGCGATGTCGGCACGCTTTCTTCGGAAGTGGAAGCCTTTTCGGGTGATTTGAAAAAATTTGACGAGCGCTTTGCGGATTATCGTCAGGCGACTCAGTGGGTGGTTCAGCTCGCCTTCACGCTGATTGCCAGCGCTACCCTCACAATCATTATTACTTCGGTTTTGCGGAGGTAAGGCCTGCGACTCTCTACCTAAGCGCCCATGCCAGAATAGTGTCGCAGCCCACGCCGCCACAGCCAGCGATTGAGCACAAAGAACAGCGCAATCCACGCCAGCGTAATCAAGAACCCGTGTAGATAATTTCCGGGTAGCCCGACAAAGATACTCGCAGGAAAGTAAACCAGATAAGGAAGCGGTGTCCACTCTACAATCTGACGAGCCAGCGGTGGAAACACCTCTAGTGGAGCTACCACGCCAGAAAAGAAAAGATAAATAAGAAACCAAAACTGCTCAATCGCGCTAGCTTTCTCAATCCAAAACGCTAGCATCGACACGGTGTATTGCATGACGAAGCGCAGCAAAAACGCCAGCGCCGTTGCCGCCGACCCCAACAGGAAATTGCCCAAACTCGGCAGCCAAAACGCCTGGGGATAGAGCCAGAAAAACAGCCCCACCAGCACAAAGGCAAACGGCACGCGGGCAAAGCGCTCACCAATATGTGATGCGAAGTAGTGCCAACCAGGGTCGAGCGGTTGCAGCAAGCGCGACGACAGCTTTCCTTCCACTACGTCTCGCTCAAAGTCCCAGACGACCCAGACGATGGTGAACTGGCGCACCAGAAACACCGCCAGAAAATATCGCGCAAACTCCACGGGCGACAGCCCAAACTGACCACCCTGCGAGGCTTCCATCCACACGCCCATAAGGATGAGCGGCAGGCTGCCTGCCAGCACCCAGAGGATTAGCTCAGCGCGATATTCCACCATGTAGGCGTAGTAAACCGAAAGCAGCGTGCGGGCGATGCGGAGCATTAGGGTTTAGGGGTTGGGGGTTGGGGGTTAG
>RFIF01000259.1 GCA_003695655.1 Cyanobacteria bacterium J069 | reverse complement strand
TCGTTACGGATTTGATTATCTGCGTAGAATCCTACTCAACATTGAATCGCTCACAGATGAGTTTTGCTATTCCATCCATTTTTTGTCCTGTACTTAGCTATAGCGTATACAGCGAGAGACAGCCTCTTTCTAGAGAGAGAAACCCAGGCTATGGCGTGACAAATGCATGACAAAGTGTGACAAAATTTGATACGACAAAACTTGGTATGACAAAACTTGCGGAGATATAGACGGATTTGACCCTGCCGATCTTGTTTATCTCTTAATTCTGACTTTGATTCAGCAATGTCAAATGTTGCCGATCTAAGTGCCCACCCAAGTTATCTTATCTGAGAGAATTAGATTGAGTTTTGTGCCTTTAATTAAGTTTCGTGCCTTTATAAAGTCATACCGGGTTCCACCGGACGGATGCCTCAGTCCAGACGATAGCGAATGAGTTGACGAATACTGCTGGGCGGTAAATTTAGCTCTTGGGCGATCGCCCTTTCCAGATCGGCATAGTCGATCAGCGGATACTCAAACTCTAGCTCTTGTAGGGTAGAACCCCGGACTTGTACAGTCACTTCAGATGTGTTTCCCCGGCGATCGATTTCTGCGTCGATCGACACGACCGTGAGCCGCAGCACCAGTTCCACCTGCTGTGGATCGGCCAGAAAGATCGGTGTGGGCGAGAGGTCAGCTTGCCCCAAAACTCGCTGACTGAGCCAGCCCGTGCCCAGCCAGAACGCTCCGCCCACAACTGACACCGCCAGACCAAACAGCCCCAGTTGCCAGAGGTCTGGCTTTTGCAGCAGTTGATCCGGCGCAGACAGATGTTGCAGCAGTCGGTGTTTGTTTGGCTTTTGGGCAGGTTGCCCGCTGTCTTTAGGAGCCAAGTTAGGGGAGTGATTAGAACGGATCAACGCATTCAGCCAGCGAAGTGAAGCCATAGCGGGTAAAATTTGAAACCTGAAGGCAGCTACAGAGCCGAGTCCTTGCTATGAAGATTCTATTGGTGGAAGATGACCCAATTCAACTAGAGCCACTATACGCCGCCCTCGTCAAAGCAGGGCACATCACCGACGCCACGCTGGATGGCGAAACCGCCCAATGGCTGATGCAGGAGCGCACCTATGACTTGCTGATTTTAGACTGGATGCTGCCTAAACTGAGCGGGATCGATCTCTGCCAGCAACATCGACAGGCGGGCAAGGGCACGCCGATTTTGCTGCTGACGGCCAGGGATACGCTGACAGATCGGGTAACGGGGCTGGATGCGGGAGCCGACGACTATTTGATCAAACCGATTAATGTCTTGGAGCTGCTGGCGCGGGTGCGGGCACTGGGGCGGCGATCGCCCCAATGGCAGGGAGACGTACTGCATCTCGCCGATCTGGCGCTGCACCTGGGGACGTTGACCGTGCAGCGGCAAGACGCCAGCACGCAGCTTTCGGCCCGCGAGTTTCAACTGATGGAATATTTCATGCGCCATCCGCAGCAGATTTTGACCCGCGACCAGATCGAGCAGGCCCTCTGGGAATGGAACATGCAGCCTGAAAGTAAAGCCGTTGCCATTTTGATTCACCGACTGCGATCGCGCCTGCAAGCGTTGGGAGCCGAAACCTGGGTGCAAACTGTTTATGGCATGGGCTATCGGCTGGCTGTGCCAGAAGCAACGGCATGAAATCCAGAAATATCATGCTGTTCAACCGCAGTCGGCAAAATCTGGCCTATTGGTTTACGCTGTCGATGGGCAGCATTTTGGTGGGGTTTGCGGGGTTGCTCTATCTGCGAGAGGCCCGCGATCGCCTGCAAGCTTTTGACACAGAACTATACAACACTGCGCTGATCATGGCGGGCGGCGTCGAGGAGATTCGCTATCAAAACATTCGGCGCATCGATCTGGAAAGCGTTCCCCTGCTGGGCAACGACACTCTGGCGCTGGATACATACCTGCGGTTTGCCCGCTGGTATACGCCCGAACGGCAACTCCTGCAATTTGTCGGTGAGATTCCCGCGGCCACCCTGGAAGCCCCACCTGGTTTTGTGACGCTGAACCTGGCAGAACCGCCCACCCTGGCCCAGCCCAGTTCCCCCCAGATGTTTCGCCAGCTCACGCTGCCCGTGCGCCGGGGCGAAGAGATTCTCGGCTTTTTGCAGATTGCGGCAGCGCTTGACCCGGTGCAGCAGCCGCTGCAAGAGCTGAGGCTATTTTTGGCGATTGGCGTCCCCGTGGCGCTGGGGGCGATCGCCCTCACGGGCTGGATTTTGGGCGGCGTGGCCATGCAGCCCATCCGCCAGTCTTATCAGCAATTGCAACAGTTCACCGCTGATGCGTCGCATGAGCTACGGGCCCCACTGGCAGGCATCCTCAGCAATGCCCAGGTGGGCCTGATGGAGCCTGTTGATCCACAGGAACAGAGCGCCCGTCTTCAGAGCATTGTGAACATTGCCGAATTCATGAGCGCTTTGGTGAGTCAGCTTTTGTTTTTGGCACGACAAGATGGCAACCTCCCGTTTGACCAGTTGCAATCCATCGATTTGGGTCATCTGCTCCAGCAATTGGTCGAGGCGACCCAGCCGCAAGCCGTCGCCAGTCAGCTCACCCTGGTTTGCACCATTCCCGATGCTCCTGTGCGGGTGTTGGCTGAGCCAGATCTTCTGCACCTGGCGATCGCCAATCTGCTAAGCAATGCCTGTCGCTATACGCCTGCGGGTGGTCAGATTGACCTCATCCTGACACAACAGCCGCCCAGAGCCATCATCCAAGTCCAGGACACAGGCATCGGCATCGACGCCGCCAACCTGCCCCACATTTTCGATCGATTTTATCGAGCCGACACCGTGCGATCGCGCCAAACCGGGGGTGTGGGGCTGGGACTGGCGATCGCCCGCCACATTGTCGAAGCACACCAGGGGCAAATTAGCGTCACCAGCCAGCCCCACCACGGCTCTACATTCACGATTCAGCTTCCCCTCAACAAGAATCAAAAATTGAGTCAGAAATTTTCCAGATAAGCCTGACTACTAGTC
>RFIF01000258.1 GCA_003695655.1 Cyanobacteria bacterium J069 | reverse complement strand
GAATCGGTCTATGAAATAGTTTCTGAAAGCCTTGAGGCTCTGTCCTCAATCCGACGAAATCATAGCGTCATTCAGCAACGCCCTTTTAAGATATCTGGCAAAAGGTAGCGCCAGAGAATAAGTCTATACGCAAAGAATATTACTCTGCGTTTTGAGAATTGGGTGAGAGGGAACGGAGTTAGCAGGAGGTTGCAACTCGTACTCATTATGAGTATGCTTAAGAAAGCATAGGGCGGATCAGGCTGTCGCCCCCACAAACTGAATGGTTTGGCTTAAGGGGTTTGGCTAAAGGGTCTAGCAGTCCATAGGCTCTATGCTGGCAATGTCGTTGATAAGAGCACTAACTCACTCCATTAGGCACTCACTTTCTAAGGCTATGAGAATCGAAGCTATTCCTATCCGGTTAATTCAGCGACCGCTATTTCGCCAAAACGACGCGGAAAAAGTGCAGGCGCTGATGCAGTCCATTCAAGAAATTGGACTCCAGGAGCCAATTGACGTACTGGAGGTAAATGGTCAATATTACGGTTTTTCCGGCTGCCATCGTTTTGAAGCCTGCTCGCGTCTGGGACATGAGACGATTCTTTGTAAGGTGCGGCGGGCTTCTCCGGCCATCCTCAAAATGCACCTGGCATAAAGATCGGCCCACGTTTTCCATATCTTATGGACTTACAGGACTTACACACTTCCGTCTTTCCCTACACGCCGCAGTTGCGATCGCTCATGCAGCAGGTCGGCATTGCCAGCTTTGCCGCCCTGGCTCGTCAAGCCAATATATCTTCTTGGCAAATTGACCAACTGCGGCGCGGCAAGGCACTGGCGCTGCGGGTAGGGGCGATCGCCCGACTCAGCCAGACCCTAGAGATTCCATTAGATAGCTTGGTCGCGATGTTTTCTGCTGACCAGGCTATTCACTCTGCTCGCCCCCATACCTCGACTAATGAACCCAGTTCCGCTGATCCACTGGTCGCCCCCGAACTGGCCGCCTTGCAAAAAGAGTATCAGCGGTTGCAGCGCCAAATTGAGCAGCAGCAAACCGCAGCCTTCCAGTCCTGCCAACGCGCAGCCCTGGAGCGGTTAGAACCCCTAATTGAGAAGCTACCTACCATCCTTCACGCCATCGAGAAAAATCCTGATTTCCTGGCTCATCAACTGGTCCCCCATTTGCGCCCCCTCGACCAGCTCCTCGCGGACTGGGACGTGAAATCGATCGCCCCGGTTGGCAGCGAGGCCGACTACGACCCGCAAAAGCATCAGCTTCTGGAAGCTTCTAGCGAGGCAGTGCAGCCGGGCGATCGCATTCGGGTGCGCTTTGCCGGATACTATTGGGGCGATCGCCTGCTGTTTCGGGCCAAAGTCAGCCCCGTGCCGCCGCGCGATCCGCCTGCCCCAATTGCCGACCCTTGAACTGCGAACCCCCGAACCTAGCTCTCCCCATGCGCTTTAGTGACCTTGCCCGCCAGTTGCAAAGCCTCGACGCCAGCAGTCTCGCCCAGCAGCCCGACCTTGACCCTGAAATTACAGCCATCGCCCCCATCGAAACCGCCCCCGCTCGCACCCTCAGCTACATCGACGGCGGCAAATTTGCCAAACTCGTCACCACCACCGCCGCCAGCGCCCTGATTTTGCCCAAAGACTCAGCATTGCAGCAAGCCGCCAGCGATCGCCATATCGCCTGGATCGCCACCGCCAATCCCCGCCTGCTGTTTGCCCAGGCAATCGCCCTGTTTTACCAGCCCTTCCAGCCCGCCCCCGGCATCCACCCCAGCGCCGTCATCGACTCCTCTGCAAAACTCGGCAACAACCCCTCCATCGGCGCACACGTCGTCATCCAGGCAGACTGCATAGTCGGCGACGACGTGCGCATCCATCCCAACGTCGTCCTTTATCCTGGTGTCTCCGTCGGCGATCGCACCGTCCTCCATGCCAACTGCACCCTCCACGAACGCACCCAAATCGGCGCAGATTGCGTCATCCACAGCGGCGCAGTGATCGGCTCCGAAGGGTTTGGCTTCGTACCCACCCGCGAAGGCTGGCTCAAGATGGAGCAATCGGGTCGCACCGTTCTCGAAGACGGCGTCGAAATCGGCTGCAACAGCGCCGTTGATCGCCCTGCCGTCGGCGAAACCCGCATCCACCGCAACACTAAACTCGACAACCTCGTGCAAATTGGTCACGGCTGCACCATCGGCGAAGCCTGCGCGATCGCCGCCCAAACCGGCATCGCAGGCGGCAGCAGCCTGGGCGATCGCGTCATCATCGGCGGTCAAGTCGGCATCAGCAATCAAGTCCACGTCGGCGACTATACCCAGGTTGCTGGACAATCGATGATTCACTCCGACGTGCCGCCCCAGAGCATTGTCATGGGGTCGCCCGCCATCCCCGCCACCGAGTTTCGCCGCATCGCCGCCCTCTGGAAACGCCTGCCCGATATGCAGCGAACCCTGCGGCAGTTGCAGAAACATCTGGGAGGTTAGGGGTTGGGGGTTAGAAGCAAAAGGTAGGGGCAAGACGCAGGCAAAAGAGTTTCCTTAAAGCCGTTCTCAATATGATTCTCGGTGTCTATTTTTAAGTCCCGAAATAAGTAGATAAGTCTCGTATGAGACTTTCATCGTAAGACTCAGATTTTCTATACTGACATCAGTTCTGCTGAACTGAACTGGCGGCCTTCCGTTAACTTCTTTACCGCTGCCATTACTAGCTCAGCACGCCTCTGAAGAAAAGCGTTAAAGTCCTGCTTGAGCTTTGCTGTTTTTTCATCCTCTGCCAGCCCTTCATACCCCCCATTAGCTAGTTCTGGGATGGGGATTAGATGAGATTGAAGCCGTTCTTTGACAATATCCTCTGAAGTCCACTCGTAGCGTTCTTTGAGATACACAAGGGGATCTTTACGCCCGATTGTGAGGTTAGTCTTGTCTTTGATGAGAGCGCAGTTAAGGGCTAGAAAGCTTGGAATACCGGCTTCTTTTAGCAGCGCGTCAGGATAGACGTGGTGATAGTGGCGACTGCCGATATTTTGGGCGTTGAGCTGTTCTCCTGTGGCAAAGTCGGAGGCCCCTAGACGACAGAGCACAGCCATGACCCCACGTCCTCGAATAGTGTTGCGCTTGGGCCAATCTGCTGTGAGAATTTCTTCAATTTCGACAATGCTGTGGTCGGCAAAAATGGGCACGTCAATGGTATTGAAGGGGGTGCCGTCTTCCTTTCGCTGGTTAGTGATAATTTTTTTCAGCGCGTTGAAGTCAGAAAAAGCGTTGGTTGGCGCGGAATTTTCATAGCGATTGGTAAAAAATGCGTTCCACACATATCGCTTTAGTAGAAGTTCATCTCGACCTCGCTTATCGCCGGCATCGGGAATGTGGGCATAGAGCGCAGCAATAACAGCTAGCACCGCATTGGTAGGTAACCGTTGGGCGTCATAGATACCTTCATTGTTGAGGAACTCGGCCATGCGGCTAAGTCCACGCTCTAAAACGTTCCACTGCTCTACCATTCGTTGCTTATTCATCTTCCAAGCACCCATTTGGTTGGGAATGTTGCCTTGGAGCAAAGCAGAGGTGGTTAAAACCAAATCAGACAAGGGGGAGTAGCGGGCCACGTTGGGGTGGTGCTCATTCAAATCTGCTTCTAGATCGTGAAGCGCCTGGCCCTTCACGCTTTCGACCTCAGCGACAATGATGTCATAGGTCGAAAGGGGCTTGCTGTTAGTATTCATGTTAATG
>RFIF01000257.1 GCA_003695655.1 Cyanobacteria bacterium J069 | reverse complement strand
TGCCTTTGCCGCGCTGCCGGGCTGTCAAAATTATGAACTATGGTTGGTCGGCTCGACCGATCCTCGCTTCGCGCCCGACCTGGTTGCCCAGGCAGAAGAACTGGGCATTGCAGCGCAACTCAAGTTTTTGGACTACGTGCCCTATGCCGATTTGCCCCGCTTGCTAAATCAGGCGATCGCCCTGGTGTTTCCTAGCCTGTGGGAAGGGTTTGGATTTCCAGTGCTAGAGGCGATGGCCTGCGGCACACCCGTGATTACTGCTGATCGGTCGGCGATGCCGGAGGTGGCCGGAGCAGCAGCGCTACTGGTCAACCCGGAGGACATAGGGGCGATCGCCAACGCCATGCAGCGAGTTGCCAGGGAACCGGAACTGCGATCGCAGCTCCGCACCGCTGGCCTCGCCCGCGCCCGCGAATTTAGCTGGGAAAAAACCGGAGCCGCCACCAGCCAGGTTCTGAACCAATTCCTCTAGCTCACACGGGGAGCCATAGCACTAGACAGAACAATACAGAACAATTAGAACAGCCATCAAGCCCCAAAGCCCGATGCGGCAAAAGCTTTAGACCTGCCCCCCAATCCCTAACCCCTAATCCCTAACCCCCAATCCCTACTTAGGTTGCCACAAAACCAAAATCACGCCCGCCACAATCAGCCCCAGCCCCACAAGCCGCACGCTGGGAATCGCTTCCTTAAACACGAAATAGCCCAGCAGCACCGAAAACACGTAGCTAAGGGCGACGGTCGGGCCGACCACACTCAGCTTGACGCGGGTCAGCACCAAAATATAGACCACCGCGCCCAGCCCGTAACATGTCAGCCCTATCAGCAAATCGGGCACGGTGAGAATGCTCAACACATGGCTAATGGCATTGCCCGCCTCAACCCGCCCTAGTTTCAGCGCGCCCGATTTCAAAAAGAACTGCCCTGCGACGCCAAAGGCGATGGAGGAAAGCAGCAATGCTAGCTCGGCTGGAGTCACGGCAGGGTTCTGATGAAAACAACTTCATCAGTCTATCGTGTGCATCTAACAATGCTGACTTGATATGTCCATGAATCTGATCTGCCAAGAGATCTAGCGATGTCGATAGCTGCGCCGCCGTAGCAGAAAATCGGGCAGATCGAGCGGGTTGAAGCGAGCGATGGGCGGCGCAGAAAGGCTATGCAGATTGCTACTATCCAGTGTTGACACTACTTCAATCATGGTCATCAGCTCCGAGAAAATAGCCGTCAGTTCTGGATCGACCTGTTCACTAGCCAGCAGGTGAACCTGGACACTGTCCAGCAGTTCCTTGAAGCTGGCGATCTGGCGCTGGCTGGCAATGTACTGATCCTTCCAATGGTGAATGGTGGCTTCATATTCACTCACCTGGCGGGCATGTTGAAAAATCTGTTCCTGGATATCGCCGTTTTGAGATTCCAGGTCGGCAATGCGGGCCCGATGGCGATCGCACTCTGCCTCCAGCTCGCGATTGTTTTGGAGCCACATGGCTTGCAGGCGCAATTGTCGTCCTAGCTCAATTTCCAGCTCTTCAACCTTGATTTGGGCGCGGGCTAAGTCCTGACCGAGCGTGGCAATCGGGCTGAGCCGGCGGGCTGCTGTGCGAGTTCTCAAGGCAGCAGCAGGAGCAGACGGCGACGCCTCTCCCCTCGCCACCGGAGCCGCCTGCGTGTGCGACAGCGCCACCTCCATCTCGGCAATCCGAGCTTCGGCATTGCTGAGCGCCACGGCTAAATCTTGCACCTGCTGCTGAGATGCTTCTAGGTGCTCCTGGAGGCGGCATGATAGTTCCTGGGCATAGCAGGCTGCCTCCTCTAGCTCTAGCATCTGTTGATGTGAGTGATGCGAGGCATCCAGTGACTCAGGATGTCCATTCTGCCAGTCTCGCCCGTGGGATTGATGGGAGCCATTGAGCTGCATCCGCAGCCGCTCCACCTCTTCCTGCTGCTCTTGAAGGCGGGCTTCGGCAGCGGCCAGGCGCTCCTGAGCCAGGCGATCGCGGGCGTAGGTCTCGGCAAGCTGGGAGTCAATAGTTTGCTGCTGTTGCTTCAGGCGAATTTTGAGGCGGGCGATCGCCTGCTGTTGCACGCTGGCAAACTTTTCGGTGGCGGCGAGCTGTGTTTCCAGCAGCCCCTGGTCTTGCATTTGCAGCCGCAAATCATCCATGCAAGACAGCGCCTGGTCAAGCGCCTGCTCTAGATGATGAATCCGGGCCGTGCGCTCTCGCTCCTGCGATCGCAGATGGGCCAGCTCTGCCAATAATCTCGCCTGTTCAGGCGATTCTGGGGCGGTCTCGGCTGCATTCAGGCCGATTTCAGCAGATAGCGTCGGTTCGGCAGGCAGCATGGATTCAGCAGACAGCATGGATTCAGCAGACATCAATGGTGTCTCCATAGCAGCAGAACCCCTTGTCCAATCTGGTTGTGACACGCAGCGCCTCCCAATCGTTTAGCCACTCGATATCCACCAACGGCAAGTATTAAAAAAGCTTAGTAGTGACTTAATAAGCAGTGGTTCAAGCAGTGTAAAAACAAAGCAAAAACCAAGTGCGAAAACCAAGCAAAAACTAAGTGCAAAAAGCAGGCGGAATCACGAATGCAATGCCAATTTCTTGATCCTGAAACTGCCTCGATCTAAACCCAATATTGCCGCTTATTGCCACCAATTTTTCAATCGATCTCGATCCTAGTCTAAGCTGAGCCAAATTACAGTTTGAATCCAGTCATTCTGCTTTAAAGATATTGGGTTTTTATATTGAGTTTTTATTTAGCTTTTGAAAAGTGGAATCTGGCTAAACCTTTCGTCTAACCTGCTGAAGACGCTGTGTCCCGATCGCGCTCCGATTGATTGACTGAATGAACCGACCAACTGGTGAACGGGCTGATGCAGGATGTGCAGGCGTTGATATAGAAGGTGTTGATATAGCAGGGTAAGAACCCTCTCAATGCTGCCGGATTTAGTCGATAGCCTACATCAAATCATTTGCACCAGGCAATCAATCATTTGCACCGAATAATTTGCACCGAATAATCTACACCGAATAATTTGCACCCAACTGAATCAATCAAATTCAACCGATGAAGGACATGATTGATCAGCGACAAGTTCCCATACGAGAAACTGCCACCAACCATTCAAAACACCAATCCAACAATTCAATTTCAATGCACTAAACCCAGTGCAAAAAACTCGATTTCGATTAACTCAAAACCGAGATAGAGAGCTTGAGGCAAACCATCTCTAAAAACAGCACCCTATCAAAACACAAAGCTCACACTGAATCGAACTAAATGTGATCCGTGCTACGAGTGCTGACTTTTCATTGATCCTAGTTTACAGGATGGATTTGGTAGATCTGAAGTCCGGGAATCTGAAGGTGCAGGCTGGACAGGGTGAGAGCCACCTGAGATCGAGCTAACACGACCAACCCATGAGCGATCGCCCGACTTGTTAAAGAAATCTAAAAATCCTAGAGTCCTGGGCGCAACCCTGGTTTTCTCAACCCAATCAGTCCCTCTCGCTTAGCAAGGGTCTGACGAAATCGCTTCTATGCCCATGCCGTTGAGCGACCAGCGGTAATCAATCGGGACGTTGGCTCGGCTGAGGCTTTCCTCTAAGCGCTTCTGCTGGGTCAATGCCTTGCGGAGCGTGCTGATTAGTTCATGCACCTGGGCCTGATGCTGCAATTGATGCTGAGCAACGGGTGTCGTCTGGCGCTCGAGCAGTTGCAGCAGCAGCTCGTAGTGGATATGGGACGGCAGGGGAATGGGTTCCATAAAGTCCTAACAGTTAAAAGAGAATCTAATGTAAAGAGAATCTGATGGTCGAAAGCGGCACTTCGCTTAGTCGAGTCGCACCGAGTCGCTTAGCAAACTAGGTGAAAGATGCCCCAAGGCGCATAAACCTGGGACAGACTGAAGAGATGACCAGTGCACCAGATTTCTGGCTGAAGGGAACCGGGCAGTGAGCAGACGGTTTACGGTTTAGGTCGCAAACAGCGTGGCGATCGCCGCTGCGGGGTCGGGCTGTTTGACCAGCGATTCCCCAATCAGCACCGCCTCAACGCCTGCTTGCTTTACCTGGCTCAGGTCTGCTGGCGTATGAAAACCCGACTCACTTACGATTAGGATGCCCTGTTTTTGAATTTGAGCTTGTCGATTGGTCAACAAGCTGCAAGAGGTCTGCAAGTCCACCGAAAAGTCTTGCAAGTTGCGATTGTTGATGCCGACCAGGGTGACGCCTGGCAGCGCCAGCACCCGATCTAGCTCTTCAAGCGTATGAACCTCAACCAGGGCAGTCATATTCAGCGCCCGCACAATCTTGATAAAGTATTGTAAATCCTTGTCTGAGAGAATTGCTGCAATCAGCAATACCGCATCTGCCCCATGCGATCGCGCCACGTAAATCTGATACGGGTAAATCACAAAATCTTTGCACAGCAGCGGCACATCGACCGCAGCGCGCACCTGGCTGAGGTAAGCAAAGCTACCCTGGAAGAATTTTTCGTCCGTCAGTACCGAAATGCAGGCGGCTCCGGCTTGCTCATAGGCTTGGGCGATCGCCACTGGGTCAAAGTCTGCCCGAATCACGCCCTTGCTGGGCGAGGCCTTCTTCACTTCGGCAATCAGCGCCGGACTAGTTTTCCCGTGGCGAAGCGCGCCGACAAAATCTTTGGGCGGCGGCAAGTCCTGAACTTTCTTTTGCAAATCCAGCAGCGACACCCGCTCTCGCATCTGGTCAACTTCAGTTTCCTTATGCCAGACAATCTCTTCCAAAATATGCTGAG
>RFIF01000256.1 GCA_003695655.1 Cyanobacteria bacterium J069 | reverse complement strand
CGACAACGGCACGCTGTTCTTTGAACAAGCCTTCACGATCACGATTAATGACGTTAATGAAACGCCGCCCAACCAGGCTCCTACGGCGATCGCCCTCAGCACCAATTCCGTTGATGAAAACGTCGCCATTGGCACAACTATTGGAACGTTTACCACCACCGACCCGAATACAGGTGACACGCATACCTACACGCTGGTGGCAGGCGCAGGTGATACAGATAACGCCAGCTTTACGATTGATGGGAACGCACTGAAGCTAGCAGTTTCTCCTGATTTTGAAACCAAAAATAGCTATACCGTTCGCGTCCGCACCACGGATAATGGCACGCTGTTCTTTGAACAAGCCTTCACGATCACGATTAATGACGTTAACGAAACACCAATCAATCAGGCACCTACGGCGATCGCCCTCAGCACCACCACTGTTGATGAAAATGTCCCCATCGGCACCTCTATCGGAACCTTTGCCACAATCGATCCAAACACCAGCGACACGCATTCCTACACGCTGGTCACAGGCACCGGCAGCGCTGACAACGCTAGCTTTGAGATTGTGGGCAATCAGCTCCGACTCAGAGTTTCACCAGACTTTGAAACCAAAAACAGCTACACCATTCGCGTCCGCACCACCGACAACGGCGGGTTAACCTTTGAACAAACTTTTGCGATTACCGTTCGAGACTTGCCCGAAGCGCCGCTTCCCGTCAATCAGGCCCCGACCGATGTCTCTCTAAGCAACACCAGCATCCCCGAAAACGTTCCCGCCAACACGATCATCGGCACCTTCGACTCGTCCGATCCAGATCATGCCAGCGGTTTTGTCTATAGCCTGGTGAGTGGCGCTGGCAGTGTGGACAATGCGGCGTTTGTGATTGATGGCGATCGCCTGCGTATTCGATCTTCCCCTAATTTTGAAGCCAAGCGCACCTACAGTATCCGTGTCCGCACCACCGATCCAGGGGGTCAATTTTTTGAGAAAGTGCTGTTTGTCAACGTATTGGATGTAGACGAAACGCCGTCCGGCATCTCAGCGCCTATTGTAGTTGACCTAAACGGAGCCGCTACCGGCATCGACTTCAGCATCGGCGCGCCAACGGTGTCCTCCATCAAAGTGGCAAACCCAAATGCCACCATTACGAAAACCAGCATGGGCAACTTGACCCAGCTTGTCGTCAACCTGACCAATCCGCTGAATGGAGCCAGCGAGCGCCTGACTGCCGATGTCAGCGGCACCAACCTGCAAACCAACTACGACCCAACGGGCGTGCTGACGATTTGGGGCAATGCCTCCGCCCTGGTCTATCAACAGGTCTTGCGCAGCGTCACCTATGAAAACGCCTCTGCGGTTCCTAATACTGCTAGTCGCACGATTTTTGCGGCTGCCTCCGATGGACAAACCTTTAGCCCGATCGCCAGGACGACGCTCAACTTTGTGGGGCTAACTCAGGTCGAGGGCACTGATGGCGATGATTCCCTGGTAACAACACCCAATACCGATCTCATTTCTGGCAAAGCTGGGAACGATGTTGTCCGGTCTACTCTGGCAAACTTGCAGCAGCAAGACGTAATTCGTGGTGGCCCCGGCGTAGACACCTTCGTACTGACCAACGGCACGGGTTCCATCACCGTGAATGTGGGCAATTTCAACAGTCAGATTCCCGATATTTCTCCTGGGACGCTGGTGACAGAGTTTGAAATCTTTGACCTGAGCGGCTTTCGTGGGAACGCGCTGATGATTGGCAGCGACAACTTTGACGATTATCTGGTAGGCGGCATCGGCAACGACACGCTGGATGGTAGCACAGGCAGCGACACGCTGATCGGCGGCTGGGGCGATGATTTGTACGTTGTCAGAAGTTTGACAGATACGATCATTGAACGCCCCAATGAAGGCAACGACACGGTGCAAGCATCGATTAACTACACGCTGCTCGATCACTTTGAGAATCTGGTGCTAGTTGACGCTGGTAGAGAGGGCGCAGGCAACGCGCAAAATAACCGCATCACTGGCAATGCTCAGAAAAACCTGCTGCAAGGCGGAGCCGGCAATGACACGCTGCTGGGGTTGGGAGGAGCTGACACACTGCTGGGGGGCACGGGCAACGATGTGCTGAGCGGCGGCAGGGGCAAAAATCGACTGACGGGCGGCAGTGGTCGTGATACCTTTGTGTTTACCGTTGGTCAGGGGCTAGGCCGCAGCGTCGTGACAGACTTCCGACCGCGTCGGGATCGGATTTTGGTTCAAAAGACGGGTCTGCCAGCCGGGAGAATTGCTGCTTCTCAGTTTGTCCGGGGCACTAGCGCCCGCGACGAGAGCGATCGCTTTATTTACGATTCCAGAACCGGACGCCTCTTCTTTGACGCAGATGGCACGGGCAGTAGTCGTCAAATCTTGCTAGGCACCTTGGGCAATCGGCCCTCGCTTGGGGTGGGGAATATGATTGTGGGATGAGCAGGTGTGGGAGTGATGGACTGAGAATGGTGATGGCGCAGGGTAGATGAGGAGATAATGAGAGGATGGGATCAGGTAGACAGATTCTAATCTTGTCTATCACTCACTCCTCCCGCATTCCCAATTCCCCATGAGGTATAGCTATGACCCCTACCATCTCTGAACCGGAAACCTATCAGGGACAGTTTGGTGAGTTTACGATTACCAAGGGCGATCGCCAGGGAGTCGTGCTTTATCGGGCGGCGCTCACAGTTGCCGCCGTCTGCTTTGCGGCGGGGGTGGCGCTGGTGCTGGGGGGCGGAGACGATGCGCTGAAGTGGCTGAGTCCACTTTACACGGTCTTTTCGCTAGCGTTGGGAGCCAGCCTGCTGCTCATTCACATTTACATGAAGCCGCTGCACCAGGCGCTTCAGGCGTTCTGGCTGATTGGGGCGATCGCGGCGATCGCCGTTGCCCATCTTTACCCAGAACCCTTTGTGCAATCGGTTTATCTACATCCACAGACGATCTGGGGCGTCGGGTTTACGTTCGCCGCGCTCACAGGCATCTTTTTCAAAGAAGCGTTCTGCTTTAACCGTCTAGAGACAAAACTGCTGACGCTACTTGTGCCACTGCTGCTTTTGGGACACCTGGCAGGCATCCTATCACCGGGAATCGAAAGCAAGCTGCTGGCAGTTTGGGCAGCGCTGATGCTGGTGTTTGCGCTGCGGAAGTGCGTTCAGGCAATCCCGCCAGATATCGGCGACAAAAGCGTGTTTGACTATCTGCAACAGGAGCGCCAGCAGGCGTAGCGCAGGCATTAGCGATGGGTCTGTAAAAATCGGAAGCGGGATGAATTCGAACGATGTTCCAACGCATCCCGCCTTGAGTTTATTTCTTGATTTCAGCTATGTCTGATAAGGCTATGGCACTGAATACACCACGAAATCTGCAAAGTCTGCATGGACAGACCGAGGCGTTGCCCAAGAGGGATCATCGCCGCCAAAAAATGTCGAAAACAAAATGCCGTCGATTTTTAGATCCTGTACGGTGCGGAAAGTTAGCCCGCCCTGATTCAAAACCTGGCGTCCGTTAAACCACACCCGGATGCGCCCATTCGCCTGTCCGGGTGTGTTTAGCGTGACTTCCTGTTCAATCCGGTGCCACACTCCCGTCCGAAAGCGCCAGTTGCCTCGGCCAATGGAGGTTCCATAGTTCTGACTGGTCGGCAAATAGGCATACACCTCGCCATCGCCATGCTGCCGCCACATAAATCGAGTAGAGAAGCCGTCTGTGCCGTTGGGAACGCTGCCACCCGTATTGCCGGTGCCGCCGTAAAGACCAGGCAGTTTGCCACCCCGCACAAAGTTGAAATTACTAGAAAACCGCACCGCATAGCTGAGCCGCAGCGACTCCTGGGGGCCGCTGGGCAGGCGGGCAAAAAACTGGCTGCCACCGAGGGGCACGTTGTATCGATTGACCGTACCGGGGCTGATTGAACCCTGGGGATAGCGAACACGCAAAAACAGCGGATGCGTGCCGTTGCGCTCACTCACGACCTGCCGATTTTGCGGGCCAAAGCCGCCGCGCTGCTGCACGCCCCAGCGCTGCTCCCAGCCCCGGCCAAAGTTGCCGCGCCATAGGATTCGGGGTTGAGCGGTCGATCGAGTTGCCTGGCTGACTCGCGTTTTTTCGGGGGAGGGAACTGCTGAGGATGACGCTGAGGAGGACACAGACTGATCAGAGGAGGCAATGGAAACTGGGGCGCAGCTTGTGGCGATCGCCAGCAGAGCGATCGCCCATCCTCGAACTCTTGCTTGAACAGGCTTCATGGTTCATGATCCAGTAACGACTTTCATTAAAAAGTGGAATCAACCGACGCGGTAGGTTCGGGGATTCAGCTTCTCGAAGTCTTCTACAGACTCTTTGGAATCTTTACAGGCAGCTTTCTGTAAAGATGTAGAACTTGCAAATGGAGCCGCGAGAGGAAACTTGGCACTTTTACAGTTTGTAATGTTTGAACCGCGCAGGGAGGACGGTCAACGCCTTAGACTTTATAAATGCGCGGCACTGGAAGATTTCCTGGAGATTTCCTGGAGATTTTCTGGAGGTTTCCTGGAGGTTTCCTGGGAGATTTCCGCCCTGCCTCGCGTTTGATTTATACACAGATCTTTTTTAAGAACTATGTTTCCGACTCAGCGTCCTCGTCGTCTCCGCGCCCATCCCCAGTTGCGCCGCATGGTCAGCGAAACGGTGCTAAACACCAGCGATCTGATTTATCCGCTGTTTGCGGTGCCTGGCGAAGGAATTGCGACAGAAGTGCGATCGATGCCGGGAGTTTATCAACTGTCGATCGACAAGATCGTTGAGGAAGCCAAAGAAGTCTACGATCTGGGCATTCCTGCGATCATTCTGTTCGGCATTCCTGCCGATAAGGACACGGACGCAACGGGCGCATGGCACGACCACGGCATTGTGCAGCTTGCTTCTACTGCAGTCAAAGAAGCAGTGCCGGAGCTGATCGTGATTGTGGATACCTGCCTGTGTGAATATACGTCCCACGGGCACTGCGGCTATCTGGAAGTGGGCGATCTGACGGGGCGTGTGCTGAACGACCCCACGCTGGAACTGCTGAAAAAAACTGCCGTGTCGCAAGCGAAGGCCGGGGCCGACATCATCGCGCCGTCGGGCATGATGGATGGCTTTGTCAAGGCGATTCGAGAAGGGCTGGATGAAGGCGGCTTTCAGGATATTCCGATTCTGTCCTATGCTGCCAAATACGCCTCAGCCTACTATGGCCCGTTCCGCGATGCCGCAGAATCGACACCGCAGTTTGGCGATCGCCGCACCTATCAGATGGACCCGGGCAATCGCCGTGAAGCCCTGAAGGAAATTGAACTCGACATTGCTGAAGGCGCAGACATGCTGATGGTGAAGCCAGCCCTGTCCTATATGGATATTATTTGGCAGGTAAAGCAGGCATCCAACCTGCCCGTTGCTGCGTATAACGTTTCAGGTGAGTACGCTATGATCAAAGCAGCGGCTCTCAACGGCTGGATTGACGAACAGCGTGTTGTTCTAGAGACGCTAACAAGCTTCAAGCGGGCGGGGGCAGACCTGATCTTGACTTATCATGCCAAGGATGCTGCCCGCTGGTTAACCGCTGACTCGTAGCAGCCAGCAGCTAACTCATTAGCCATAGTCAATCTCTATTCGGGGTCTACTACCAGCTTCTCCTTCTTTCCTTCTCTGCCTCTCGGAGCTATTGCTCTTGGAGGTATCTTGCCTATCCTGGCTGGGGCTGGTGCTTAGAAAGCTGGCAAGTAGGGGTGCTGCCGCCAGGTTTCTGACGCCAAATTTTTATTGTTCGATTTTCATTTGAAGGGGTCATTCCCACGCTAACTTGGATCGTGCGATTTTAGCGCTTGGTTCAGCGAAAATTAAAGTAAACCCCTGTTTTCATGAAGCAAACGCTGTTTCGCTTGCCAAGGCTAAAGGGTGCTCTAGAATTGGATAATGTTCTGTAAGCATTAAAATTCTGAAATCTCCAGGGTGATAATTCTGATTGCCAAACTAACGTTTTAGAAAAAGCATTAGAAACGGTCACCAACCTACAGGAGACTGTAAAACCGTCTGTAGATAGTTTCCTGAGAGAGTTGCCAGTTGAAAGTTGCCAGTTGAAAAGGGCGGGGCTGGAAAGGCTCCGGCTAGGGGTTGGGCGATGAGTTGGGGCAATGGGTTGGGGCGATGAGTTGGGGCGATGAGTTGGGGCGATGAGT
>RFIF01000255.1 GCA_003695655.1 Cyanobacteria bacterium J069 | reverse complement strand
TGCAAACCCTCATTCAGTCTGTCCTGACGCTCCAGGGCGATCGCCTCGCATCCGTTGATGTGTTGCTGACCGATCGGCAGATCCACACCGTCGCCCCAGCGGGAACGCTTTCTCCTACGCCACAACAACAGATCATATCTGGCGCAGATAAGTTACTGCTGCCGGGATTCGTCAATGGGCACACCCATTCTTCGCAAGTATGGCAGCGGGGGCTGATTCCGCAACTGCCGCTGGAGCTGTGGCTGGCGAACGTGTTTGACTCGACGCCGCAGCAGTTGGAGCAGTTCTACTGGGGCGCAGTGAGTACGGCGGTGGATACGCTGCTGTCGGGCGGCACCTGTTTGATGGATCATGCTTATCTGATTCCAGGTCAGGAGCGGGAAACCGTGGATGCGCTGGTGCGCGGCTACAAAGCGGTGGGCATTCGGGCGGTGATTGCGCCGTTGATTCAAGATTTGCCGTTTGCGTCGGGCTTTCCGAGGGGGTGTCTGCTGCCCCAGTCGGCGTCGCCCCGGTCGGCGGCGGAACTGCTGACGCTGATGGAGGCGCTGATTGCAGAGTTCCATGATCCCGACCAGGGCCTCTACATCGGGCTGGGGCCGACGGGCTTCCACCGCTGTTCTGACGATTTGCTGCGGGGCTGCGCGGAACTGGGCGATCGCCACCAGCTTTGCTACCATACGCACCTGCTAGAAACCCGCACCCAGCATCGCCTGGCCCAAGAGCGCTACGGCATCAGCGCCGTGCAGCATCTGGAGAATCTGGGCTGCCTGGGGCCGCGCACGTCCCTGGCCCACGGCGTCTGGATTGACGAGGCGGATATTGCGCTACTGGCGGCGACGGGCGCAACGCTAGTCCACAACCCCGTCAGTAATCTGCGCCTGGGCAGCGGTTTAGCTCCTATCCGCAAGTGCTTGCAAGGGGGGCTGAACGTGTCTTTTGGCTGTGACGGAGCCGCCAGTAACGATGCCCAAAACCTGCTGGAAGCGATCAAACTTGGCACCATTTTGCACACCGTTTCCGACAGCGATTATGAACACTGGCTCACCCCAGAGCAGGCGCTGCATATGGCGACGGTCGGCGGTGCAAAGGGGGTGAATTTGGGCGATCGCACGGGCCGTATTGCTGCCGGACTGGACGCCGACCTGATCCTCTACAATCTTGACCATCCCTCCATGCTGCCGCGCAACAACCCACTCCAGCTTTTGGTGCTAGGCAGACCGACGCAAGTCGTCGAAGCCGCCTGGGTGCAAGGGCGACAACTGGTGAACCAAGGAAAATTGCAAACGGTGGATTCTGACGCGCTGTATCAGGCGTTGCGGCACCATCCGCTGAATCCAAAGGTGGCTCAGTCCCAACACCACCCCGTGGAATCGCACTATCGCAAAGTCATGCTGTAGACTTGCCCCGCTCTGAGACCAGCAATCCCAAATCATCCTGCCAAAATCCAGAATCTATAGAAACTCGTTTCAACTACGTAAGTCCTGGTTTAATCGAGCATAGGTTGAACCGAGTCTAGATATAGCGGTGGATAGAATAGTTAGGATAAGCATCAAACTGAAAAGCTGGATATGGTCTCAGGCGATCGCCAGTCCTAACTCAAATTTGCCCAGATACCCGCGTTCGGTTTGGCTGAGCTGAAGCAGGAGCTGCTCACCACCCCGCTGAAAAATCCCGTCCTGACGGTTGCGCTGGATGCGCTGTCCTGGCGCTGCATAGGGGGGCTGCGTGTAAACCTGATCGCTAATGGCGTCGTCAAAGTAAAGCTGCGAGGTAAATTCATAGCGTTGCGGCGATGCATCACCCACCCGCACCTTGAAATGAATATGAATGGCTCTGCCCGGATACCAGCCCGGATAAATGGTCAAAAATTCGGCAATGCCATCTGAATTGGTTGTTTGATAACCCCGCAAAAAGTCTTGCCCGCCCGTGTCAAAGCGGGGGTCTTGCACGCCAGAATACACGCCTGCGGCATCGCAGTGCCAAACATCGACGATCGCCCCGCTCAACGGTCTACAGGCGGCATTGGCATTCGCATTACTACTCTCATTGCCCACCTGAAACACCTGAATCACCAAATTTAGCGGCACGCCGGGCTTGACCTGGCCACTGGCGCGATCGCTGCGAATGTCAGAGCGGTTGAGCGCAGCATCGACAAAATACGGCCCTTCGGTTTGCTGCGGCTTGACCACGCAACGGGGCAGAGAGGCTGCGGTGCTTGCTGCGGCGCTGGCAGCAGCGGGCGACGCGGCAGACGATGCCGCCCCAGAGGTAGCCCCAGAGGCAGCCCCAGAAGGCAACCCCACCAGCGGCCGGCGGACACAGCTTGCCAGCGCTACGGTTGCCGTCCCGCCCAAAAGACGCAGCAGGTTTCGCCGCTTTAGCTTTGAAATGGCGGAAATTCTGGTTTTCTGAGGCTTTTTCATGGCTCTGGCGGGCTGAGGCAACAAATTCAGAAATGCGCCTCCATTCTAGGCGACGGGGGCGATCGCCGACAGCGCCTAAAGCTGCTTAAAACTAGCAGGACGCACCTGAACAATCAGCACCCAAAATCCACAACATCCAGACTAGACAAACTCGCTAAAAACTTGTCTTGAGCACTGGCGAGTTGTGTCTGGTTTGATGAAAGTTGGTATGCCACATCAGCACTTTTTCAAGATGGGCATCGGACAAATCGGCGTGGCTAAAATCCGTGCAAGTCAGGAATGCACCGTGCAGGCTGGCTCCACACAGTCGGGCGTGGTGCAGTCGGGCGTCGGTCAGGTCTGTGTTGACCAAAATGCTCTCGGTCAGGTCAGCCTGGCTGAGGTCGGTTTCTCGCAAAAAGGCCCCAGTCAGGTTTGCGCCGCGCAGTTGAGCACCCCGCAGATTTGCGCCGCTCAGATCCGCATGGGACAGATCTTGCCCGCTGAGATCGACGCCGGACAGATCCGCCTGAATCAAGTTTGCTCCCCTTAGATTTGGGAATTTGGGGCACGGGTCGTCAGAGCGGTCGGGCGGAAAATCCCAGCCGCCGCCTGGCTGAGCCGTCATGTTGGACAAGCAAGTGGGCGATCGAAGCACGCTGCCTGGCACACCGTCTGGCACACTGTCTGGCACGCCATCTGGCAGGCTGCTGGGCTGGTCTTGTGGGAGATCTGCTTCATACTGCATGGTCAAACCCTCCAATAGTGTCCGATTTTCGCTAATGGCACACCGTCTGGCAGGCTGCTGGGCTGGTCTTGTGGGAGATCTGCTTCATACTGCATGGTCAAACCCTCCAATAGTGTCCGATTTTCGCTAATGTGGAGCAGCTTAAGCTGAGAGTCAAACATGCCCCGATTGACCTGGCGCTGGTGCAGCGTTGCAAAGCTGCCTGGGGCCAAGATCCGCAGGCGGGGAGAGGGCACCTGATCCTGGCGAACGGTGGCATAGGGCTGATTTAGCACCTTTAGCCAATGATCAAACTGCGCCAAAAAAGCCTGTGGGCGTTCCAGCACATAGCCGGGTGCCAGCTCAATGTTGACCAAATAGCGCGCCGGAAATTCATCTGCTGAAAGCGTAATACAAAAATCTTGCAGCTTCACTGGAAACGCTTGCTGCAAAATTTCCATGACTTGGGTAACGTGAAATTCGGTGGTTTTTTCGGTAGTGGCGGACAGCAATCCACCCTGGCGATGGCGAAAAACAATCAGCGGGGCCTGCTCGTAGAATCCGACGACCTCCACGACATCGCCAATGTCGTAGCGATAGAAGCCACTATAGCTAGTGACCAAAATGCGGTATTGCTCACCGACTTTTACGTCTACTGGCAGCAGCGTTTGGGGTTGCTCAGCGTGCCACTGATCGGAGGGCACAAATTCAAAAAAACCGCTTTCGATCGCCAGGATGCTGCCGTCGGTATTGAAGCTGGGGTAAACGCCAAAGGTGGCTTCTGCCGTGCCATAGACGCCGCCAAACACTGGCGTATCGCCAAAATAGTCGGGAAAGCGTTCTAGATAAAAGTTTGACGTGCCGCCGCGAGCCGTGGTGAGGTAGCTCAGTCCTGTCCAGGCGGCTTTTGGCGTGAGGCGGCCGTCGCGCCGCAGCATCGCCCGCAGCGCCGCAGCCCGCTGGGGTGCTGCTGTGAATCGGTGTTCTAGCTGGGCACGCAGGTGGGGTTCGAGGGGCAGCCAAGGCGCGATCGCCCCCTGTTCCAGATCGTGAATGAGTTCTTCAGCATAGGTTTCGAGATAGCGACAGGTGCGCAGCATCAGCATGGGAAAGTTGGCAACCCAGCCGCGCAAGTTGGGATGGCGCAGGGCAAACAGGAGACAAACATAGTGGCGAGCCAGCGTGTCGGCAATTTCGAGAGCGCTAAATGGCTGGCTAAACAGATGCTCAAACAGGAGCTTACCCTGGCGAATACTGCCGACGCTGACCGGGCCAAAGGGAATGCCGCCGCTGGTTTTGCTGGGCCGGGGCACGGCGTTGGTCAGTAGAACTTTGCCAAACGCAAGATTACGCCGCCTCATTTCGGCGATCGCAAATCCCATGCTGGCCAGGTCGGCGCGGCGCAGCGTGCGCTGATAGCGCTGGGTGACGGGCACTTGCTTCTTGCTGCTGGTGGTGCCGCTGGTGAGGTTGAGATAGGTGACGGGGTCAGGGTTGAGCACTCCCCTTTCGCCATGCGCGATACGTTCTGTATAGGGTTCGTAAAAACTGTAAGGCAGAATGGGAATCTGTTTACGAAATTGTTCTATAGAGTTGATCTGCGACAGTCCAAACTTCCGTCCGAGTTCTGTTGACTTGTGTGCTTTAATGAATTCTTTCAGGAAAGACTCCTGCGTCTCCATGACATGCCGTGTTTTGTGAATTAGCTGTTCTCTGGCGCGAGACGTATAGGATTCCAGGAGTGTGAGTGCAAAGCGATCGTTCATGGGCTAGAGCGGATGTCTCTGACAACAACGATTTTTAGATGAGTTCAACTTTCATGCAGGGGCCAGGGGTCAGGGGTCAGGGGTCAGGTCTGAATCCTTTGCAGCTTGACGCAGCAAAGCTTGATGTTTGCCCTAACTATTCTGTCCACCGCTATAACAGGCAAGGGGAGGAGTCAGAACAGCATCGAACATTGAGGCTGAACTTATCTCAGTTCCACAGTGACAGCCAAAAGTAACAAGAAGGTTTCAAGCGATCGCCCGTTTGCCAGATGGACGCTGAAACAGGCTGATGGAAGGTGTGATGGCTCCCAGCAGGCAGATTTGAGCAGACTCGAAACAGATTGACGTTTTGACTGTAGTGTTGCGT
>RFIF01000254.1 GCA_003695655.1 Cyanobacteria bacterium J069 | reverse complement strand
CTCGTCGTGGGCATTCCCGGCAAAGTGGTGCGCTCCCTCAGCGATACCGAAGCCGCCGACCTAATCGACCATGCCAAAAAGTACGAAAAGCTGGCCCGGGTTCACGCAGGCACGGGCAGTGATTTGGGGTTTGAGCGAATGCCGTCGGCATCATCTTGATTTTGGATTTTAGATTTGGGATTTTGGTTTGCCTTGTCACAATCTCCAGTCCAAAAGCCAAAACCCAAAATCTAAAACCTCAAATGCCTGTCAGGATTACATATCCTCCCAATAGGGCTGAAGCGATCGCCACAATCGTAGACCAGAGGGGGTGTTCGCTGCGACAGACCGCGCCCTGCGTCGTCTGAATGGTTTCCACATCAATCCAGGGCGTTGCGCCTCGGCGAAACCAGCCCGTCACCGTCACGGGGCGGCCGATCAGGCCGCTGGGGTGGCGACGGGCCGACAGGAGGTTGCCCAGCGGCCCCAGGCGCGGCATGTGGTGCAGCCGGATCAACCCGGTTTCACACTGGAGCAACAAATCCTGGCTGGGCAGCGCGCTGATTCCCCGCTGCCCTAGCAGGGTTCCTCGCAGGCGCAGGGGCTGCCCCGGCAGCGGCATGGGGGCTGAAGGCTGCATTAGTTCCAGCAGCGACAGATCGGACGGTGCGGTGCGGGGAATATCGCGAAAGAAGGGGTTGATGCGAATCAAGGTGCCGAAGCTAAAGCCCAGCAGCCCACAGCCCAACAGCAGCGTGCGATCGCCCCACATCCAGCTCAGCCCCCGCCAGTTGAACTGGGTGGCGAGTCCGCCGATCAGCCACAGCGTCAGGGCGATCGCCAGCCCAATGCCCAATCCCAGGTAAGGTGAGGCTTGCAGCAGCAGGGGACGACGCTCTTTCCAGGACAGGCGAGGGTTGGCGGCGGGCGGCAGGTCTAGCTCTGGAAACAAGCGCCAGTGCTGAGCATAGCGGCTGAGATGCTGGAGGCGATCGCCCAGGGGTGGATGGGCGTTGCTAACTGAGAGCCAGTGGCGATGGGGGTTTTGACAGTCCCATTGGAACAGGTCGGGGCTGGGGTGGTGGGGATAGAGGCTGCCCAGCGTCAGCGCGGTTTTGATGCCAATGGGCATGAGTAGCTCCAGACTCTCCAGCAGGGGGCTGGTGTGGCGCTGTTGGGCGACGGTTTGCGACAGCCCCAGGCTGCATTTCAGCAGGGCGCGGCTGAGGGCGTTGGGGTTGCCCGTCAGATTGGCCGAAGTGCGATCGCTGTAAGCCAACCGCCGCCGTGAAAACCATAGCCCTGCTGCTCGACAAAGCCAAAAGATGCCATAGCTCAGCAGGGAACCCGCCATCGCCAGGAAACTCAAAACCGAATTGCCCTGGCGCTTCGCCAAGCGATCTCTAGGGGAATCGCCCCAGTGGCCCAAGGCTTGATAGGCCAGGTGGGGCAGCAGTCCCGCCAAGGTCACCAGGGACATAACGCCGGTTGTCCAATGCTGCAAATGCCCAACTTCTCCAGCAACCAGGGCGGCGATTTCATCGTCTCGAAGCTGAGCCAGCAGCCCCCGACTCACGACCAGCCGTGACAGATGAGGCAGCGAACCATAGGTGAATAGCAGCGGCGCATCGGTCGGCAGCAGTTCTAGCGGCAAAATCGAGCGCTGCTGTTGCCCAAAGATGCGCTTGAGCACGCGGGCGGCTTCGGGGCTGGCTTGCTCCAGCGTGTCCACTGTAAGCGGCTGCATCTGGTATGCCCAACGCAGCAGGGCAGTCATTAGCCAGGGCAGGGCGATCGCCAGCCCCAACAGACCCAGCAGCACCAGCGCCGCCGGGTCGCGATAGATGCCGTAGTAGCGCAGGTCAATGGGAAAGGTAATCCGGGCGATGGTGTGATTAAACAGCCAGAAAGCCAGCAGCAGCAGCCCCCGCAGCAGGGCAAACAGGGCGATCGCCGTTCCCAGACCCAGCGCCCACAGCCCGGCTCGATCGACCATCGGCAGGGGCGACCACTTTTGGGCCCGTCCCGCCAGCCGCCAGTCAATTTGCGTCGCCTGGATGGGCGCGATTGCCGTTTCTAATGGCTGAGCATTTGCAGGCGTGGGGCGGCTGGGGGATGACGACAGGCGACTGCCAGGGGCGCGAGTCAGTCCGGCCGCGAGGTCATTTCCGGCCAGAGACCGGGTGGTGGGGGGCGCTGTCTCGATAGACTGCGCCGAGGCGGCGGCGGGCGCGGCGGCCTCTGGATGGCGTTGGGCAATTTCGGCCAGCGCTTTGGCGGCCCAGCGCCGCGTTTGCAAATGCGAACTGCTGCTCAGGGTTTCACAGAGGGCGATCGCCTCCTGCACATTGCCCGACTTTTCGTAGGCCATCACCAGCCCCATTTTGGCTTTGAGCTGCACAGAGCGCTCCGCTGGCGTGCGAAACAGTCCTTCCAAATGGGCGATCGCCGTGCCATATTCCTGCCGCTTCAGCGCTGCCAACCCCGCATCCAGCAGCGCCCGCGCCGCCGCGCCCGTAGAACCAGAGGATAGAGGCAATTTTGACCGCTCACTCATATCCGCTCCTCGCTGGCGTGGTTTAAAGGATCATTAAGCTCAAAGGCTCGTCAGAATACTGCGTTAGAGAGTTACCCGATCCCTAACCTGAGAATAGGGGCTATTTGCCCTTAGGCTTCCCAGAAAATACTGAAACCACACTGCCAGTACAAACTATACTGCCGCAGGTTCCTGACCCGATGCGACTGGGGCGATCGCCCGCAAATCTAGCGCCGGATGCTCGCCTTCCACCTGCTGACAGTTCCACTCGTTTTTGAACAGCAGCACCGGACGGCCCCAGCTATCCTTCACCGTCACCGTGTTGAACAGGCGGCCGGCTTTCTCCAGCGCCTCCCAGCCGCCACCCACCCACCGAGCCACGCTATAGGGCAGCGGGTCGAGAATACTGTCCACGTTATATTCATTTCGCAGGCGAAATTGCACCACTTCAAACTGGAGCTGACCCACTGCCGCCAGGATCGGCTCCCGCTTGGACTCGTCGGTGGAGTACATAATCTGCACCGCGCCCTCTTCTCGCAGCTCGTTCACGCCCTTTTGGAACTGCTTGAACTTGCTGGGGTTGGGGTTTCGCAAATAGGCAAAGAGTTCGGGCGAAAAAGACGGAATGCCCTCATATTCCAACTTTTTGCCGTTATAAATCGTGTCGCCAATGGCAAACATACCGGGGTTGTTCAGGCCAATCACATCGCCGGGATAGGCCTCGTCGAGCGACTGTCGCCCCTGCCCAAACAGCTTTTGCGGGTGAGACAGGCGCACCGTCTTGCCCGTGCGGGCGTGGTTTACCACCATGTCTTTTTCAAACTTGCCGGAACACACGCGCACAAACGCAATGCGATCGCGGTGTTTGGGGTCCATGTTGGCTTGCAGCTTGAACACAAACCCCGAAAATTCGGGATAGGTCGGGTCAATGTCGCCCTGGGTGCTGCGGCGTGAACCGGGCTTCAGCGCGTAGTCCAAAAAGGATTCCAAAAACAGCTCTACGCCAAAGTTGGTCATGGCGCTGCCAAAAAATACGGGCGTTAGCTTGCCCGCATGGATCAGATCCAGGTCAAACTCTGTGCCTGCTGCTTCCAGCAGTTCCAATTCTTCTTTGAACTGATGATAGACCTCATCATCGACTAGCTCCCGAATCCGCGGATCGCCCAATTCGAGGATGGTATCTTTGGCTTCGCGGCTGCCGTGGGCGGTGCGCTCGAACAGGTGAATCTGCTTTTTGCGGCGGTCATACACGCCTTTGAAGCGATCGCCCATACCGATAGGCCAATTCACCGGGTAGGTTTGCAGCCCTAGCTCTTGCTCAATTTCGTCCATCAGCTCTAGCGGCTCGCGTCCGGGCCGATCCAGCTTGTTGAAAAAGGTGAAGATGGGAATGCCCCGCATCCGGCACACCTCAAATAGCTTGCGGGTTTGCGGCTCCAGACCCTTGGCGGCGTCTTCCAGCATCACGGCGTTATCTGCGGCCGCCAGCGTCCGGTAGGTGTCTTCACTAAAGTCTTGGTGGCCGGGCGTGTCCAGCAGGTTAATCGTGTAGCCGCCATAGTCAAATTGCAGCACCGTAGAAGTGATGGAAATCCCCCGCTGCTGCTCCATTTCCATCCAGTCCGACGTGGCGTGTCGCTGTGCCCGTTTGGCCTTGACCGCGCCCGCTTCGTGAATCGCCCCTCCATACAGCAGCAGCTTTTCCGTTAGCGTGGTTTTACCCGCATCGGGGTGGGAGATGATGGCGAAGTTGCGCCGCTGCTCGACGGCGGTGGCAATTTCAGTTTGGAGTTCGGTGGTCATAAGGGG
>RFIF01000253.1 GCA_003695655.1 Cyanobacteria bacterium J069 | reverse complement strand
GAATACTGGTTTGAGGCGAATGAACCAGGAGATGGGGAGGATTCAGGGTGTCGGATATCAACAGTTGGCGGGATTTGAAGGCTTGGCAAGTGGCGCATGAGCTTGTGCTCAAAACCTACTCACTCACGCAAGACTTTCCAAGTGGGGAACGGTTTAGACTCACAGATCAGCTTTGCAGAACGGCGGCGTCCATTCCAACCAACATCGCAGAAGGGAAGGGTCGTTCTTCCACCAAGGAGTATCTTCATTTCCTATCCATCGCCAGAGGCTCTGTTGAAGAAGTCAGCTATCTGCTACTCCTCGCCAGGGACTTAAGCTATCTCCCCGAATCAACTTACGTTGAGATGAGTACTCGCTACAGCGAAGTCGGGAGAATGCTAAATGGACTGATTCGCTCCCTCAAACAAAACCTTAGATAGGTTTTAGGGATCAGGGTCCAGGTTTTAGGGGTCGGGTTCTAAACATTGGGCTTAACCCTTGATGCACAACTCCTATATCTCCGATCCCTGATCCTTGCCCCCTCCAAGCCTATCTACGAGTGCAACTGGCGTTCTGAGTAATCCCTGACCCCTGATCCCTGACCCCTGATCCCTACTTCGCCATTTGCCAGAAGAGGAACTGCTGCGTCGGCTGAATCGCCGCGCCCTTGACCGTATTTTGCACAAAGATGTAGTCCTTGTCCTGCCATAGGGGAATGTAGGGCACGTCTTCGATCAGCAGGGCTTGCAGGTCTTTGAACAGGGTGGCGCGGGTGGCGGGGTCTTGCTCGGCGCGTTGTTTGGTGACTAGCTCGTTGGCTTTGGGGCTGTAGTAGAAGGAGCCGTTGCCCTGGCTTGCGCCTTTTTGGCAGAGGGTTTCGGGGGAACCCTGATCGCAACTGAGGAAGGGCTGCACGAAGTTGTCGGGGTCAAAAAAGTCGGGATACCAATTCAGCAGCACGGTTTGGTATAGCCCGTTGTCTACACCCTGGGAGAGGGTGGCGCGCTCGGCGCTGTTGACGGTGACGGTGACGAGGCCGGGCAGGCCGCGCTCGATGGATTGCTTCAGGGTGTTGGCGACGTTTGCGCGGGTGGTGGAGGCGGAGGGATACCAGATTTCAAAGTTCAGCGGATTGGCTTCGGAATAGCCAGCAGCGGTGAGGAATTCGCGGGCTTTGTCATAATCCCCGTCGCCGTAGGCGTCTTGAAACACGGGCAGAGAATCTTCAAAGGCGGGGGGGACGATGGTGTAGAGCGGGGCGGCTTGCCCCTGAAAGACGCGCTCGTTGATCAGGTTGCGATCGATCATGGCGGCGATCGCCTTTCGCACATTCAGATCGCTCGTCGGCTCTACTTTCTGGTTTAGCGTCATGTAGTTGACGACGGTGGTGCCTGCTTCGATGACTTCCCAGCCGCCGCTGCTGGTTTCCCGCTTGAGGCTGGCGACCTGTTCGGGGTCGAGGGTCTGGTAGGCCACGTCCAGTCCCTTCGTGCGGAAGGTGTTATAGAGATTGGCGGGGCTGGCGTAGATCTGGATGTCGATGCCGGCGTTGGCGGGCTTTTCGCCCCAATAGTCAGGGTTCACGTCCAGCTTGATGGAGTCGGGTGTGAGCGAGGCGACTTTATAAGGGCCGCTGCCGATGAAGGTTTCGGGCTTAAATTTACCTTCGCCAATTTCGTAGGCGCTGGGCGGAACGGGCGTGACTCCCCAAAAAGTAAGCAGGGCAGGAAAAGCGGCGAAGGGCGACTTGAGCTGGATGGTGAGTTCGTAGTCGCCGCTGGCGGTGACGGACGCGACCTGATCGGACAGCAGGAAGGATGGGCCGCCGCCGTTTTGCATAAAGCGGTCAATGGAGAATTTCATCACTTCGGCGTTGAAATCAGTGCCATCGTGCAGCTTCACGCCTTCGCGCAGGGGAATGGTATAGGTCAAGCCGTCATCGCTGACGGTGGGCAGTTCGGTGGCGAGCTGGGGCACGATGTCGGTGGTGCCGGGCTGGTAGGTGTAGAGGCGATCGCCCAGGTTATAGAGCAAGATGCCGCCGAAAATCGTGTAAGCGTCGGCCGGGTCGAGCGTGTCGATCTTTTGCGTGGTGCCCATCGCAATGCGGCCGCCTGTGGTGGAGCCAGCCGTGCCCGTCGCGTCGGGAGAGGGCGTGTTGCCCGTCTGAGGTCCGCCGCAGCCCACAATCAGCGCTACGCACAGACAAAATAGTGTGGCAAATTGCACGATTCGCGTCGCGCTCCGCCCTGGCATCGCCCATTGTCCGCGCCCCAGTCTCACCAGTCCCTTCATATTGCGTCCTGCACTTTTCTCTCTTTAAGCAAAAATCCGACCTAGCAGCCCATCGCGTTAAAGCCCATCGCATTAAAACTGTAATACACGACCTGTCTTCTTGGAGCAGCCGCCGAGTTGGAGACAGGGGCGATCGCCAAACAGAGCGCGATTATCTAACTTGCAATTCCGTTCCCCTAAGCGCTCCATCAAGCAAAGATAAATCGTGTCTCAGTAATATTGCGGATCTCTGCCACTTGTGATTTGCTAAGAATATTCCGTAGTTTTACAGAGCTTTGAACGGTTATGACTGAGGCAGATCTGGTTTTGGCAAAGGCATTTCTGCTGTTTTCGGTGGCGGGATACACCATCACTGCGGCGAACATCCATCCGCAGCCGCTCATGGTTTCGCAAGCGGCAACGAACTGGATTGCGGCGCAAACCGGGAGCGATCGCCCGACATTGGCACCTACCGTTTTGAACCTGACTGCGAGGGAGTCGGCGGTTGCCCAGTTCCCGCTGCACCTGGGCAAACCGCCAGCGCTGTTTGCCCAAAGCCCGGCTAGCGCGAGTGCGGCGATCGCTCCAGACAGGACGACGGTAACCCTGCCATTTTCTGCGGCTGCGTCTCTCGCCGCAACGCCGTCCCCAGTAAAGCCGCCCAGCCCACAATTGAGCGACCGAGCGACGCCATTAGTTATGCCGCCAAAGCTAGTAGAGGCAGGCTTTCAGTTTCAGCTTTAAGAGCCATGTTTGGAAGCGCGCTGGCAAGAGCGCTGGTTTGAGCGCGATCGCTGAGGACAATCGCTCCAGCCAGGGCACCGCCTAGATCGAGTAATAAATCGGAAACGCCTTGGCGTCTTTGGGCTTGACGTAAACGCGCTGGTTGGGCTGGAGGTCTAGCTCATCAAAGCGATCGCGCGTCAGGTGTGCCGTCAGCACTTGCCCATCGTCCAGCGTCAGCTCTGCCTGGATTTCCCAGCCCAGGTGAATGATCCGGCTGACCCGGGCCGGCACCGTCGTACCATTAGGCTGCACCTCCACCATCACGTCTTGCGGCCGCAGAAACACCTCTGGATGGGGCGAGTCAAACCCGTTGCCTTGAAAAATGTGAGAAGTGCTGGGCAACACGTTCACTGGCCCAATAAAGCTCATCACAAAGGCGCTGGCAGGATGGTCATAGATCTCGGCAGGGGTGCCCATTTGTTCGACCCGTCCCTGATTCATCACGACAATTTCGTCCGACACCTCCATCGCCTCTTCCTGGTCATGGGTGACAAAGACGGTCGTAACATGAACTTCGTCATGCAGCCGCCGCAGCCAGGCCCGCAGATCCTTCCGCACTTTGGCATCTAGTGCTCCAAAAGGTTCATCCAGCAGCAGCACCTTCGGCTCCACTGCCAGCGCCCGCGCCAGGGCGACGCGCTGGCGCTGCCCGCCGGACAGTTGCGATGGGTAGCGATCGCCCAAACCTCCTAGCTGCACCAAATCCAGCAGTTCCTCAACCCGGACTTTAGCCCTGTCCTTGGGCACTTTTTGCAGCTCTAGCCCAAAGGCAATGTTTTTGCGTACGGTCATATGCTTAAACAGGGCATAATGCTGAAACACAAAACCAATATTGCGCTCCTGGACGCTGGCATAGGTGGCGTCTTCCCCCGTCAGCAAGATGCGCCCTGTGTCAGGCATTTCCAGTCCCGAAATCAGCCGCAGCAGGGTGGATTTGCCAGAGCCAGACGGGCCGAGCAGCGCCACCAGCGACCCAGTTTTAATTTCTAAACTGACCTGATCGACTGCGCAAAAGCTGCCAAAGCGCTTGGATACGTTCTCAACAACAATGCCCATGGTTCAAAAAAATCCTCTAAAACGGGTGAAGCGAGGCGCGGCTGGGTAGCTGCATTAGGTAGTTGGGCGATCGCCACACGACTCGTCAGAATACCACCAAGAACCGAGCTTAAGCGCCAGTAGCACCCATCGACTTTGAAAGTCCGGTTTTCAGATGTACTTTATGTAGATTACAGCACTCTCTCTTTGGGAGCAATGGTTTCTTGCTCAGGGCGATCGGCTAGAACCATAGAAATTCAGCAGAATTTAGCCAGGGCAGCAAGACTAGGACAGCATAATAACGCAATTGATGACCAGCCTCCAGAGAGATTTTCGTCCCTTACCTTTCAAATAAATCTCCAAAAGTGCAATACTAGAGCCTCAAAAAAGTACACTGCGATACATAAAATCCTCACTTCCAGTTGATTTTGGCAGCAGGTTCTAGCGCATCTTTGCCCATCATGACTGTGCCCATCATGACTGTGCCCATCATGACTGTGCCCCAGCATGGCTTTGCTCTTTATCTTGAATCTTTGCCAATGATGGGGACGGACAGGGTAATCAATCTGCCAAAGGGTACGAGATGAACTTTTCATCTCAGCCCGTCGTCCTGGAGAAGGTCTGTAAATTATTTAAGGAAATCGAAAATATGTCTGCACGCGCTCCGTCAGGACTTACGCAGTTGAAACGAGTTTTATAGATCTCTGGATGATTTTTCGCGGGCTGCGCCCGCGAAAAATCATCCAACTGCGTAAGCCCTATCCGTTTTGGCTCACTGCCTCTATCCTGCTGCTGGTCGGCTTAACAAGCTGCTCCAAACCCGCCGATACCGCTGATCGTGATGCTTCCTTGCCCGCTGCGACGACCGAAACTGCAAGCACTGACGCTCAGGCGGCACCTGACCTGGTTGCCTCTTCGGCTACATCGGGGCGCGATTTGACGCCATTGTTTAGCCATGTGTGGCGGGTGACGGCTGCCTCCTCCGAGCCAGCGCCGGGCAGTATTTATG
>RFIF01000252.1 GCA_003695655.1 Cyanobacteria bacterium J069 | reverse complement strand
GATCAGGAAGAAGACGAAGACGAGGACGACGAGGATCAGTCCCAAGACCCGCCGGAACTGCCGGAGGAGTTTGTGTTTGATCCAGAGGGTGTGATTCTCGACCCGTCGGTGCTGTACTTCACTCAGATGGCGAATCGTCGCGGCAAGTCGGGGGCGCGCAGCCTGATTTTGTCGGAAGACCGAGGGCGCTACATCAAGCCGATGCTGCCCAAGGGCAAAGTCCGGCGGATTGCCGTGGATGCGACCCTGCGCTCGGCTGCGCCCTATCAGAAAGCAAGGCGATCGCGCTATGAGCAGGGGGCAGGAGCAGAGCAGCCGATCCGCAAGCGAGTGTTTGTGGAAGAGTCGGACATTCGAGCCAAGCGGCTGGCGCGAAAAGCAGGGGCGCTGATTATATTTGTGGTCGATGCTTCGGGGTCAATGGCGCTAAACCGAATGAACTCGGCAAAAGGCGCGGTGCTGCGGCTGCTGACGGAAGCCTACCAGAACCGCGATCAGGTGGCGCTGATTCCCTTCCGGGGCGAGCAGGCGGAGGTGCTGCTGCCGCCCACCCGTTCCATTACCTCAGCGCGACGACGGCTAGAGCGGATGGCCTGCGGCGGCGGCTCTCCACTGTCCCACGGGCTGACCCAGGCGGTGCGCGTGGGGGTGAATGCCCGTTCGTCTGGCGATATTGGTCAGGTAGTGATCGTGGCGATTACCGACGGGCGCGGCAATGTGCCTCTGGCAAAATCCCTCGGAGAACCCATCTTGAGCGACGAAAAGCCCGACATCAAAGCCGAACTGCTGGACATTGCCACCAAGATCCGCGCGCAAAATATTCAGCTTCTGGTGATCGACACCGAAAATAAGTTTGTTTCCACGGGTTTTGCCAAGGAGCTGGCCAAGCAGTCGGGCGGCAAGTACTATCATCTGCCAAAGGCCAATGATCAGGCGATCGCCGCCGCTACAATGGGTGCCCTGCGCGATGCTAAGGGCGGCTGAGGGATGAGGTTTCAGAGATCAGGTTTCAGGGATCAGGTTTTTGAACAACTAAGCGAGGGTCAATAAAAAGGGGAACAGCGATCGCCGTTCCCCTTTAAACCGAACCCCAAAGCTTAAATTTTGACTAGCTGGCTTGTTAGCTCGCCAGATATTCCCGGATATCTGCCCGGCGTTTGCGGAGCTTGGTCAACGCTTCCCGCTCGATCTGGCGCACCCGCTCGCGGCTGATATTAAGGCGATCGCCGATCTTGGCCAACGTGAGCGATCGCCCATCATCCAGCCCGAATCGCAGTGACAGCACCTCCCGCTGCTGCGGCGTCAACTCTGCCATCAGCTCCTCTAACTCATTTCGCAGGGACGAGTTAGCGGCATAGTCTTCCGGCGAAGGGCCTGTGTCCTCCAGCAGTTCACCGAGTTCCGTATCCTGATTGTCGCCCACGCGCAGATCCAGCGACAGCGGCTGCCGCGCTCGCTCCAGATACTCTCGCACCTGCTTCACCGACATATCTAGCTCGGTCGCCAGCTCAGACACGGTGGCTGCCCGGCCATACTGCTGAGCCAGTTGTCGCTGTGCCTTCTTAATCTTGTTCAGCTTTTCGGTAATGTGAATGGGCAGGCGAATCGTGCGACCTTTTTCGGCGATCGCCCGCGTAATCGCCTGACGAATCCACCAATACGCATAGGTACTAAAGCGATAGCCCTTCGTCGGATCAAACTTTTCCACCCCGCGCTGCATTCCAATCGTGCCCTCCTGAATTAAATCCAGCAGATCCACATTGCGCTTGATGTATTTCTTAGCGACAGACACCACCAGACGCAGGTTTGCCTCAACCATCCGTCGCTTGGCATTTTCGCCCTCAGCCACAATTTGCTGAAGCTCATCGGCCGACAGATTTGCCTGAGTAGCCCATTCGTCCAGCTTGGGCGATCGCCCCAACTGCTCAGAAAGCTCATCCTTAGTGCTCTGTAACAGGTTCAGCCTCTGAACCTGCTTACCATACAAAATTTCCTGCTCATGCGTCAGCAAAGGGACACGTCCGATTTCTCGAAGATAGGTGCGAACCAGATCAGTGGAGGCTTGATTCGTTTTCATGACAAAACAAGTGAGGAGTTGAAAACCTAAAAACCAGGCAGCCCATTCAGCAGCCAGCTAGTTTGCAAAAACACCAAAAGTACAATTCCAGGCGTTCCCGCTTCTTTAACGAAAGTAAAGCCCTAATTGCTTCGTTGGAAAAGTGTGTTGAACACCATCGCCCCAACAGCCATCTGAAAGCCCAGAAACCAAGCATGAGGTTGACTAGCAGCCGATGCAAGACAGTGCTTCAGAAACCCAAAACCACTAAAGAGCAACAAAACAAAAATCAACAAAACAAAAGGCTGAAAACCAAATTTTTACATCATGAATCCGCATTTTTCCAAATCCTGACAGTCCAGTGCGTCAAAATCTCTTCGACCGCTGCTGGAATATTAAAAACTGTAACATTTATGAAAAGGACTGTCACCTCCTTCCCGGCCCAGTCGGCAGACATATCCAAAAACATTAAACCCAACATTACCGGGATTTTCTGAATCTGAATGCATCCTGTACGACAAAAATTGTGTGATCAAGTTCAGCATCAGTCGCCTCTCAAGACGTCTCGTTTGTAATATTTTTTAATAATTCAGCGAAAATCTTATAGCTGTTACGACCAAGCTCTAGCCGTAATTAGACCGTAAACCCTCAAACCTGATCAGCCATCACATCACCCCTAGCTCATCATTAGGTCAATGGAATCAATCCAAGTTTTGTTAGAGACAAACGGGATGGACGAAAGCCAACTGCACTGCTCATGCTGGCCATATAGCCACGACACAACCTATTACCGACCTGGTTGCCGATATGCGACCTGCTCCAACCGTAGATACTTCACTTTACAGGAGCAAACTTCATCTCTGCGTATGCCTAAGGGGCAACTTTGGTCTACCTTACATCTCCTCTAGGACTTACGCAGTTGGATGATTTTTCGCGGGCGCAGCCCGCGAAAAATCATCCAGAATCTATAAAACTCGTTTCAACTGCGTAAGCCCTGTCTATAAAACTCGTTTCAACTGCGTAAGCCCTGCTCCTCATAAAGCAGGAAGTACCTCAAAAACCATAAGACCCGATGCCGTCAAAGGGTGGATAGACAACGTCGGGTCTTAAAAAGAGGAATATCGCTAAATCCTGACAAGAATCAATGATTTTAGGATTTACGCTCGGGGAGGTGTTGGATTAACAAACTACCTGAATTAGAGGGCCATATAGAGTTCAGTTGTATTGAGTTTAGAGAGATCGACTAATCTCTTGAGCCTGGCCTGCCGGCTCACTCCCCAGCATTGACTCTTTAAGAAGCTTCAGCCCTTTCTTCACGCGGCGCGACACTGTAACCGCGCTAATCCCCAGGCGCTCAGCCGTTTCCTTTTGAGTCAAGTCATATAAGAATACTGCTTCCAATACCTCACGGGTGCGCTTTTCAAGCTGATGCAGCGCTTGCTGGAGCCGAATCTGATCTTCCTGGGCGAGCTGAAAGCTGCGATATTGAGCATCAGGAAGCATTTCGCCCAAAGTGGCTCCTTCTTCCTCTTCGCGCATCGGGGCATCCAGACTCAGCGGTAAGCGATTCCGGTAGGCTAACTTAATTTCTTGCCATTCGTGGAGCGAAACATTCAGCGCCGAAGCAAGCTCTACATCAGTAGGCGGACGGCGCAGTTCTGCCTGAAGCGTGCGGGTTACTGTCGCAGCTTGGTGCTGCAAGGCTTGCCACCGACGGGGAATGCGGACGGATGAGCCTTTGTCGCGCAGGTAGTGCTGGATTTCGCCACGGATGTAGGGAATGGCGAAAGAGCTAAAGGCGTGTCCTTTGCTCATGTCAAAGCGCTCAATGGCGCGGATCAAACCCAAACTACCGACTTGCAGCAGATCGTCATAGCTTTCGGTGCACTGGTTTACCCAGTGGTGGGCTTCTTTGCGGACGAGGCCAAAGTTGAGTTGTACTAGCTGGTTGCGAATTTCGGATGTTGGGGAGGATTGGTAGTCCCGTAAGAGTTGCAGACTTTCGGTCTTAAGTTCAGTAGAAATGGGTGTAGACATGACGAGATTCAGGTAGATGGGGTTAGCCGAGAGACTGTAATTTTCAGATGCAACCCATGGAACACACAAGAGTATCAAACTCAGCGAAATAACTCAAGTTAGCTAATGTACTTGCGATGCAAGTCAGCGTTGAAGAAATCAAAGCCAGTCACACAGTATGGAGTCATCCACCAGCAATCTAGAAATTTTTCTTCTACACAGTGCCTTATAGTGCTTTGGTAAAAGCAGCAAAAGCAGGGGAAATCCGCCGCTTGACTAAACCTTTAAAAAATCCTGAATTTAAGGTATTTGCTTTTGGATAGTCTCTACAACTGCATTTTTACGGAACCTGAAGAACCAGGCAAAAATCCTGAACCGCTTTTCAGATCAGATTTTGACAAGCTTTCTAGAAGTACTTAATGCTGGGATGGATTACATCAGCAAGAGCCGCTGGGAGCAAAACTGTGGAATCTACTGAGGGTGCGTTTACATTTTAAGATAAAAGCTTGAAATTCCAGGAGAAGAGGCTGGAAGTCCATCTTTTAAGGTGCGAATGGGCAGGTGAATTAGAAGTCTGATGAACGAGATTCGCTTACCAATAAATAGGGGTTAAACAGTGGGTAAGCAATGGTGAATTGAATAAAGGACCCTGTCCAGGGAGATAGGTCGGCAGTTTTCTACTCTTCAATTTTCAGAGTTACATGGGACGAGAAATGCTATTTTCCTCATCCTCCAAGCTTTATAAAAGCGTGATTTCAAGCTGTTTTCTTTGAAGTTTTAATGAAGATAGATCGTATAGAAGCTTTACAAATTCTCTTGAAATTCCCTTGAAATAAGCAAAGACCTGCTGTCAGCATAGCCAGCAGGTCTTTGTTTATCTTGAGTTTTGGGTTGGTTCCCAGGGCCGGTCAGGAATAGTTACTGGGGTTGGCGATCGCCCTACAACTACGCTTATGCAGCAGGCTCAACCCGCGCATAGAAGAGTCCCTGAATCCTGACATCTAGCGCTTCCTTGCCCCCCATATCCGTGTCGGAAGGCTGTTCACTCAAGAAAGTACCAGCAATCTCACCCGTCGCACTGTTAATCTTGGCGATTTGGAAAGAGATATTGCCTCTGCCTGTCTTAAACGCTTTCTTGTTTTCACGCTGAAGCTCGTCGCTGTCCGCTTGTGCAGGCAGCGCCACGGCATTGTCATAGCCTGAGGTCAAACCGCGCCCTTTCGGATCGAGGAAATTGGATGTGCGATAAGACGGCACTTTGAATTCCCCTTCAAAGTCAGTCGAAGCAGAAATGCTGTCTAGTCCAGGCTGAGTCGTCGCAACTAGGTCCTTGATGGTAAACAGGAACGGAACTTCTTCCCCACCGGGCAGCAACACGGTAATCGCCTGAAAATCAAACCCTTCTTCTTCAACAAACGTAAGGCTGCGATCGGGATTAACCTTCAGCGTACCCCGCACTTGATCGAGGCTAGAGGTATAGCGCGTCAGCGGTCTGCCGGCGATGAACTCTGCTTCTTGGCGCTTGTTGGTTGGCTCAGTCTTTACAGCGTAATTGGTGGGTTCCAGGCAAAGATCGACGATAGTATACGTCTCACTTGGATCAATGGGAATGGCACCCCGCTTGACGGTGTCAAGGGTGGGGCATTTGTTTGCCAAACCAGTGCCTCGAATCTGCTCATAGGTGAGCGGGCCACTGGCGGCAGTAGGGGTGCCGCTGCTACAAGCAGTCAAAAACCCCATGCAGAGCGCAATCAGCGCAACGATTAGAGCGCGATACCTCATGGTCAACCTCGATATCTCAATCTTGATATGGCTTGGTGGTGGGCGAATTCTATTTAGATGAATTCTAAGTCTGCCTGGTCTAACAGATCTAGCAGATGGTGTTTGATACTCTAATGTTGAATTCTACAAGACCTTGTGCGCTTGTTTGCAGGACAGACGGACTTCGTGAGACTTTAGACGGATTGTGTGGAGCAGTGGATGAGCATGAGTGAGCACGAGAGCGGGGGCGATCGCCCAGATTTTCCCAAGCCAATTAGTTCAGGACAATCGCTAGAAGCAGCCGCCAAGGATCCGGCACACCTCCAGGTGAGCCTAGAGGCGATCGCCCAGTTAGTCCAAGCGACCGCCCAAGAAGCAGAGGGCAATGGCGTGGCGCTACTGCGGCTGCTGCGCCTTTTAGAAAAGCTGCATCAAGACATTCGAGACACAATGTTTCAAGAAACCCTGCCTCAAAATCGTCACTCGCTCTACGCTCTGCTTAGAGATATGGAGGCGGAGGGGGGCTGGCCCTACATTAGTCGAATGAAGCTGCGATCGGTTTTGCAGCATCTCCTAGACGAACCCCCCATCGAAACCCCGGACCCGCGCAATTCTTTTACTGATTTAGAGGATTTTCCGCGCCGCTAGCTGTGGGCACTGGCGCTGAATTTGGATGCTGCCCCCCTCAGTCTGGATGAATCCGCCCAACGACTTGCAAAACACGTCCTAAAATGAGTAGAAAGGTTCTACTTGGGAAAAGCTCCATGATTCCTACCGTTATTGAACAATCGGGTCGCGGCGAACGCGCCTTTGACATTTATTCGCGTCTGCTGCGGGAGCGCATCGTTTTTCTGGGACAGCCTGTAGATTCTGACGTTGCCAACCTGATCGTGGCGCAAATGCTGTTTCTAGAAGCCGAAGATCCCGAAAAGGACATCTATCTCTATATCAACTCTCCCGGAGGTTCTGTGACCGCTGGCATGGGCATCTTCGACACGATGAACCACGTCCGCCCAGATGTTTCTACGATTTGTGTGGGGCTGGCAGCCAGCATGGGTGCGTTTCTGCTGACTGCGGGCACCAAAGGGAAGCGGATGAGCCTGCCCCACTCGCGGATTATGATCCACCAGCCCTTAGGGGGTGCACAGGGACAGGCGACCGACATCGAGATTCAGGCAAAAGAGATTCTTTACCACAAGCAAAATCTCAATCGCTGGCTCGCCAAAAACACCGGGCAGCCGTTAGAACGCATCGAGCGTGATACTGAGCGTGACTTCTTTATGTCGGCTAAGGAAGCGATGGACTATGGGCTAATTGACCAAGTCATCGACAAACGGGCCGTGGGCAGCCGCCCGACGATGCTGAGTGCGACTTAGCGCCCAATCGCGATTTTGGATTTTGGTTTTGGAGTTTCCAGTCCAGCCAAAATCCAAAATTTGCAGCCTTTTCGCCTGACTCTCAGCGCTTGTGAAAAAGGCTTCGACTTGCATTCTCAAGGTGCAGCCTAGTTCTTACGGTGCAGGCTAAAGTATGGATTGTGAAATTCGTTTGTGGAGCGCTGCCGCGTTGCGCTCTAGCTCGAGAGCCGTAGTTTCAAGCTGATCGAGCTGAGTTTGATAGCTGGCTGCCTCTCGCTTGGCCGCAACCTTGCGCTCCAGGGCAGCACGGGCGGCTGTTTCTTTTTCCTGCTTGAGTGCCAACTCAGCCACGCGATGCCAGGTGTCTATTTCTGTCTCAGCAGACCGAAGCTGCTGCTGGAGCTGATTGCGGGCGATCGCCATATTTTGACGAGCCTGGTCAAACAATTGCAGCGCTGTGGCTGGGTCACTTGCCAACACGGCGTCTTCCATCATCCGACGAGAGCTGCTAGGGTTCAGCATGGCGGCATCCAATCCAAAGGCTGCAAGCTGGTGACTGATGTTGCGCCCCGTTTTGCACCAGGTCGCGAAGTGTTCACAGTTATTGTCTAGCAGGCTATAGCGCTGCTCTCCCAGGCGGCTCTCTGCCCGTTCCAGCACAATGTCTGGCAAGTAGCAGACGGTGTATTGCTTGACAGACACCCGCTTTCCCCAAGAAAAGTCGGAAAATGTCGTTTGGCGAACCGTGGGCGGCTCGGTTGCCTTGCTGTAGTGAATCACGGTGCCATCGCCACAGTCGATACCATGATGCTCGTACACACCATCCATGCCCACAAGCGGACGCATGACGTAAATTTGGTCACCTCGAGCCATGTTAGGGGTTAGGGGTTAGGGG
>RFIF01000021.1 GCA_003695655.1 Cyanobacteria bacterium J069 | reverse complement strand
TCGACGCCCTCCTGCGCCACAGCGGCATCCCATGAAGATCGCCACCTGGAACGTCAACTCCATCCGGATGCGTCTTGATCACGTCGTCAACTGGCTGACGGAAAATCCAGTCGATGTGCTGTGCGCGCAGGAAACCAAGGTGGTGGATGCCGACTTTCCGCTGGGCGCGTTTGCCGACTTGGGCTACACCTGCTACATCTCCGGGCAAAAGTCCTACAACGGCGTCGCGCTAATCAGCAAAACGCCGCTGGAATCGGTGAGCTATGGGTTTGAACCAGTGATGGGTGAGGCGATCGCCGCCCCGTTTGACGAGCAAAAGCGAGTGATTACTGGCGTACTCGATGGGGTTCGCATCGTCAATCTCTACGTGCCCAACGGCTCCAGCGTCAGCAGCGACAAATACACCTACAAGCTAAGCTGGCTGGCGGTGCTGCGGGAATATCTGGTAAAACTTCTGGATGAGAACCCCAAGCTCTTGGTCTGCGGCGATTTCAACATTGCCCTGGAAGACCGCGACATCCACGACCCCAAAGGGCGCGAAAAAGAAGTGATGGCGACGGATGCCGAACGGCAGGCGCTGCGGGCTATTTTGGAACTTGGCCTCGCCGATGCCTTTCGCAAGTTCAACCAGGAAGAGGGCCAGTTTAGCTGGTGGGACTATCGCGCCGCCGCCTTTCGCCGCAACCTGGGCTGGCGCATCGACCATCACTACCTCAGCCCACCGCTCTACGCCGAGGCCAAAAGCTGCATCATCGACAAAGCACCGCGCCAGCTAGAAAAGCCCAGCGACCATACGCCCGTCGTAGTGGAAATTTGAGGCTTTTGCCTTTCACCAAAACTCAACTACTCGGACAACAGCGGCATCAGCTTAGGCACCACCTTCAGCCCAAACATCTCTTCAAAGCAGCCCTTCTTGCCGTCCAAACTCCACAGTTCTAGAGAGCACTCATCGTTGGGATGCGCCGGATGGATCAGCAGACGAAATTCCTGCTGATCGGGAATCACTTCGCAGGTAATGCTGTCGATCGCCCCAATTTGACGGCGATCGAGCGCCACGGCCAGGCGCAACAGCGTGTTGAGCTGATCCACAACCTTGCGATGTTTCTTACTGGTGAGGCTGCGATAGTTATCGTGCTTCTTTTTGGGACAGCTCTTGCGGTGGTAGCGGACGAGATTGGCGATCGCCTCAATTTCCACCTCGGTATAGCCCAGCAAATCGCCGTTGCGCACCAAGTAATAGGAATGCTTGTGGTGGGCCGAGTGGCTGATAAAGTGGCCGCAGTTGTGCAAGATCGCCGCCGCCCACAGCAGTTCTCGCTCCTCATGCTCCCAGTTGTGCAGCACGCCCTGGGTCTGGTCAAACAGGCTGAGGGCAAAGGTAGCAACCCGCTCCGCATAGGGCAGGTTGACAGTGTACTTTTGGGCAGCGCGGAGGACGCTGCGCTGGCGAATCGAGCTTTGGAACCGCAGCCGGTCTTCGATCAGTCCGTGGGTCAGCATCCAATCGACGACTAGACCTTCCCGGAGCGATCGCTCACAAATCCTCACCGAGTCCAGCCGCAGCAGCTCCATCGCCTCCTGCAAAATCACCGCGCCTGCCACGATGATCTCCGCCCGCCGGTCAGACATTCCCGGCAGCGCCAACCGCTCTGCCGTCGTCATCCGGCGCAATCGATTGACCATCTCGCTCAGATCCGCCAGGGGAATCTCGTAGCCATGCAGCGGATCGGGCACCACACCATTGCGCTCGCGGGCGTGTAGTGCCGCCAGCGTCTCGATCGTGCCCGACGTACCCACCAGACGCGGCGTTTCACCCGCCCGCACCTTGCTCAGCAGCTCATCCGTCGATCGCTCCAACATGCCGCGCACGTAAGCTTTGAGATAGTTAAACTCGCTGCTGCTGATGGGGTCAGTGCTGACCATTTCCGTCGTCAGCCGCACCGCGCCGACTTTGGTGCTGCTTAAACAGCGCGGTTCATGTCCGTCGCCCAAAATCAGCTCTGTCGAACCGCCGCCAATATCGATAATGGCGTGGGGCTGCTCGTTAAACGTCATCCCCGATAGCACGCCCAGATAAATCCGCCGCGCCTCTTCCTGACCCGAAATCAGGTCGATCACCAGGCCCAGCTCGTTCTCCACCAGTTGCAAAAAATCTCGCCCGTTGGGGGCTTCGCGCACGGCGCTAGTGGCGACAGCGACGATCGCCTCGGCATGAAGCGTATTCGCAAGGTCTTGGCAGCGGCGCAGGGTGGCGATCGCCCGCTCGATCGCCGCCTGGGTGAGGTTGCCGGTGGTGCGATCGCGATCGCCCAGTCGTACCGTCGTTTTTTCTCGGTCGATAATCGTAAACGCAGGCAGCGTGGGGTCAATTTTCACCACCACCATATGGATGGAGTTGGTTCCCACATCAATCGCGGCCAAAATGCGATCTTGAATCACAGCAGAAGAAAGGGGAGTCGGCAGAGTATTTCTGCGCTTGGAGAACACACTAATCATCCAGCCATCCAGGTTGAAGGAAACACGGGCACAAGCTCCCTAATGCCGCAGCCATCTTCAGATTAAAACGTCTGCACACGCATTCACAGATGTTGATTCGCCTATCGACAGGACTCATCCGGTCATTTCTCAATTCCACAGGTGCCACCGAGGTTGAGCAATAACCATCCCAACAGCTCATGCCTAGCCCTAAAGACTCCGTTGAATCACTGAAAAGTTTCCCCAATCTTAGCCCGACACCCACGCCAGAATTATGAATTCCTGACAAAGCCTGCATCCAGACCAGGAGGCAGCCAAATCGGTAGAATGGGATCGTGTGTTAAGAAGTATTTCATCATGGCAGATCAGCTAGTGCGGGCAACGGCAGCCGGAGGCGGCATTCGCGTGGTGGGCGCAATTACCACCCGCCTGACAGAGGAAGCCCGCCAGCGACACAAGCTTTCCTACGTGGCCACGGCTGCACTAGGGCGAACAATGGTTTCTGGACTGCTGCTAGCCTCCAGCATGAAGCGTCCTGAGTCGCGGGTAAACATCCGCGTGCGGGGCAATGGGCCGCTGGGCGTGGTGTTTGCCGACGCAGGCTTGGACGGCACCGTGCGCGGCTATGTGCAAAATCCCGATGTGGAGCTGACGCTGAACCCCCGAGGCAAGCTGGATGTGGGCGCGGCCGTGGGTTCCGAAGGATTTCTCTACGTGGTGCGAGATATCGGGTTTGGCTATCCCTATTCCAGCACCGTGGAACTAGTGTCGGGCGAAATCGGCGAAGATGTGGCCAACTATCTGGTCGTGTCGGAACAGACGCCTTCTGCGCTTCTGGTCGGTGTATTTGTAGAGCCAGACGGGGTGACGGCCGCCGGAGGAATGCTGGTGCAGGTGTTGCCGAAAGCAGCCCGCGACGAGGCGCTGGTCGAAAAACTGGAGTCCCGGCTGGCGGCGCTGGCCGGCTTTACGCCGCTGCTGCAAGCGGGCAAAACCCTGCCGCAAATTTTTACTGACCTGATGGGCGACATGGATTTGGAGATCCTGCCCGAAAGCCAGATGCTGCGGTTTCACTGTGGTTGCACGTTTGACCGGATGCTGGGCGCGCTGAAAATTTTGGGCGAAGACGAGCTGCGCGACATGATTGTGAAGGACGATGGCGCAGAAGCCACCTGCCATTTTTGCAATGAGGTCTATCGGGCGACCAGTCATGAGCTAGAGCAACTGATCCAGGAGCTACAGGCTGAATCAGTCAGCTAGGACGAAGCCAGAATCCAGTTGGGGCGATATTAAAGTTGGGGCGAGCGCCTGGAATCTAACCCTTGCCCCAGGTAGTCCATCCGACACAGAGATTGTTTCGGAAGTTTGCTATTATTCTCCTAAATTCAAATAACCGTAAATATACGTAAAGCGTCAAGGGCGATCGCCTGTTCCTGAAACTGTTGCTTGGGATTGGTTCATGACCGCTGATTCTGCATGTTTCCAAACCATGCCTTTGAAGCGCTATTGAACTGCGTCTCTGTCCCGCTTTCCGCCCTGCCAGCGGTAACACACCCCGTCTTCCCATCCACAACATGAGCAACCCAGGCATCTCGGCGCTCGATCGCGCTTCTGCCCCTCCCGCCAAACTGAATGCTCAGACCCAGCGGATTTCATTTATCGACTATGCCAAAGGCATTGGCATTTTCTTAGTGGTGCTGGGGCACGCCCTCCGGGGACTAGTCGGCACTGTGTTCGAGCCAAATGCCCTGACACAGATGCTCGATCAGTGGATTTATGCCTTCCACATGCCGCTGTTTTTCTTTCTATCTGGATTCTTCATTGAGCGTTCAGTCTCCCAGCCCTTCGGGAGCGTCGTCGCCAACAAGCTCAAAACGATTATTTATCCCTATCTGGTTTGGTCAGTCCTTCAGGAAACGCTGCGCCATGTTGCCGGCATTAGCGACCAACCACTGACGGAGCTGTGGAGAATCCTCTACGCTCCCATTCTGCAATTTTGGTTTCTCTACGTTCTGTTTGTGGTTTCACTGGCTTATGTGATGCTGCGCAAGCTGGGCGCATCCGTCATGGTCTGCTTTGGGCTGGCGGCGCTACTGTTTGCCTCAGAACTGGTTGATCTCGACCTGGGCCCCTGGCTGGTGCTGTATGCCATCCGCCTGAATGCTGTCTATTTCATGCTGGGTGCCGTCGCCAGAACCTTTAACTGGCTAGACCTGATCAGCAAAGCCGAACCGAGCGCCTTGCTGCTGCGGGCGTTCTTTGGGTTTAGCTTAATTGCACTGGCAGCCGTCTTAAATCTTGCCCTGGTGGAGTACTGGCTGTTTCCTCTGGCGCTGGTCGGCATCTCTGCCACATTGTCGCTGGCTCGATATCTCGAAACTCGCGATCGCTTTTCCAGTTTGCAAACCTGGGGGTTGCTGTCGCTGGAAATTTTTGTAGCGCATACAATCTTTGCGGCGGCTGTCAGGATTTTTCTCCAAAAAGGGCTAGGGGTTAGCAATCCCATCGTTCATGTCGTGCTCGGCACGATCGCCGGGATTTACGGCTCTCTGCTGCTTTATCGGTTCTGTGCGAAGGTAAATGTTCCCTACCTATTTAGACTAAAATCTGCAACTGCAAGTAGCCGTTAACCGTCAAGCCATTTAGAATGTTAGGTCACTGAATGTTAGGTCACTGAATGTTAGGTCACTGAATGTTAGGTGACTGAATGTTAGGTGACTGAATGTTAGGTGACTGAATG
>RFIF01000251.1 GCA_003695655.1 Cyanobacteria bacterium J069 | reverse complement strand
GGGGTTGGGGGCAATCGGGCGGCAAATGTGCGTCCAAAAAGCCCTCAATACGCTGTTTGTTGACCACGCCTTCGATCGCCTCTACAGGCTGCCCTGCTCGAAACAAAATCAGGGCGGGCACCCCTTCGACCTTGTAGCGGGCGACGGATTCGGGATTCGCATCGACTTCCATTTTGACAATTTTGAGGCGATCGCCATACTGAGCGGCCACCGACTCCATCAGCGGCGACATCAGGCGGCAAGGCCCACACCAAGGGGCCCAAAAATAAACCAGCACGGGCTGGTCGGCAGCCAAAACAGTCGGCTCAAACTCGGGGTCAGAAATGACCACCACGCTGCTACTCATAAACGTTCGATAAGCTCTGCTAAAGATCTACGGAGTGGAATGCCGCATCAATGGGGCACATTAATGGGGCGCATCAATGGAGCACATCAATGGGGCACCTATCCTATGCTGCCACAAGCCGGTAAAACCCCGAAAGCAGTGAATGATTCAGAGCAAAAGCTACTCCGAATCATTCAACCGCATTGAATCTGGCTGACGCGCCATGGTTTGCAGGGGAGGGGTGGAAACGGGCCGCGCCCCCGATTATTCTTGCCGGAGACTTTCTCCAAAGCTGGTCAAGCCGAGTTTTTGACCTAAAGCTGGTCGAGCTGGGTTTTCAGTTGCTCTAGCTCTGCATCCACCGAGGCGTCGGTCGTGGTCGTGGTGGGCGCAGAGGCAGGAAGCTGGCTCTGGCTGGGAGACGCGCCGCCGATTAGCTGTGCCTTCATTGCCTCTAGCTCCGCATCCACATCGGTGCCTGATTCGAGCTGGGCAAACTGGGCCTCCAGATCCGTCCCGGCCAGCTCGGCGGCGGCCTGAGAGCGGGCTTCCATTTGCAGCACCTTCTCTTCCATCCGCTCAAACGCACCCATCGCAGTGCTGGTGCCCAGCTTGCCGACGGTGTTTTGCAGTTGCTCATTAGCCTTGGCAGCGCTGGCTCGCGCCTTCAGCATATCTTTCTTGGTCTTGGCTTCGGCGATCTTGCCTTCCAGGGCGATCAGGTTGCGCTTGAGCGTATCGACGGTGGCGCTCTGCTGATCGAGTTGAGTTTTCAGGGCGCTGGAGGTGTCGAGCTGCACCTTTTTGCGGTTCAGCGCTTCGCGGGCCAGGCTTTCGTCGCCTTTTTGCAGCGCCAGTTGGGCCCGCTGCTGCCAGTTGTTGGCTTCGGTCTGCGCCTGATTGTATTGCTGCTGCATCCGCTTCTGGCTGGCGATCGCGCTAGCCACCGCCTGACGCATTTGAATCAGGTCTTCCTGCATGTCGATTAGCGCTTGATCCAAAATCTTTTCAGGATCTTCGGCAGAGCTAACGGCGGAGTTGAGGTTGGCCCGCACGACCCGGCTGACACGGTCAAACAGTCCCATGAGAATCTTTCCCTTTGCGGCAGTTCCACCTTATTTTAGGCATTACTCCGGTCTAGATGACCAGTGTAAAAACTTGCTGGCGTAAATCAGCAAGCATAAAAGATTATTAAATCCGGTTTATCTCGGCGTTGGGCAAGAGTTTGGATGGGTCTGCACTTGAGCAACGGGAGCCAGATGCCAGGGCAAAAAAATCGAGATACTATAGCGATACTCATAGAAAAATAAAGCATGGAAAGCCCAGTTTGAGCAGCACAGGCTGAGGTCCGCTTTCTCTGAGCAAGGTTTCTCTGGGTAAACTTTTCTCTGGGCAAACTGCGAAAACTCTGGTCATCTAAAAATTCTGGTCATCTACTGCTTTCTGCTGTGCCGCTTCAAAATCCAGAATTGTTCCATCACTTCCACCGCTCTCCAAGGATTTCCTCGAAAACAGTCATTTAATATCCGCTAATACCCGCAATCCCCGCATCACTGCTCATGAACAAGATTTACGTTGTGGATTTTTCTAGCAACGACGCTCCGTCCTTCGTAAAGTTTTCCTCAGGGCGATCGCCCCATCGGCTGCCCTATCTCCCGATCATCTCGTTCCGATTCAGCATTCTGGGTTCCCTTGGGGCGATCGCCCTGGCCCTCACTGCCGGACTCGAACCCGCCGCCGCTTTCAGCTTCAACTCGCGCCAATCTGCTTACGACCTCAGCTTTAGCCAGCCCGATTTTAGCGATGCCAGCGCTGCCTACCGCATTACCTACGCCACCGAGGCTCAAATTGGAGACCTGATCACGCTGGATACCGAGCTGAAGACCAGCGCCCAAAATTTTGTGGGGCTGACGTCTGGAAGCAACAGCATTGCCAGTGTGGGGCAAAGCGGCAATGTGTTCACCCATTTCATCGTGTCCAATGGCGGCCCCGGCGGCTTTCGCGTCAGCTACGACACCCCTGTGGCGACTGCTCCAGAGGAGGGCTTTGCGGCAAGCTGGCTGGTGCGCTCTTTTGACGGGGCGGACTGGGATCTGGAGTTTTTAGGTGGCGGGGCAAACACAGGGCTGATTCCGCCAGACTATGAATTGGCGATCGCCATTCCTGGCGACTGGTCTACCAAAGGCACCAACCCCGGACAGCTCGAATTCAGAAGTATCCAGCCCGGCTATACCATCCTCGACGACTTCTCCTACAGCGCCACCACTGGATTAACGACCTTCAAAGCCGTCGCCAGCGATTGGGATGGCTCCTCGCCCAACCTCAACTTTGTACTCCACGGCAAAGCACCTCAAGCCGCCCCTGAGCCAGGTGTTCTCATAGGACTAACAGTGCTGGCAGGCAGTATTTTAAGTCAGTGCTCTCGCAAATTCAGCCAGGAGCTAAACCGAAAAAATCTGGATTGAATGGGCTTCACAACCACTCGAGTTGTCCGAACTCCAGAAATTAAGTTAAATTTAGTTAAGATTCGTTCTCAGAAATCGGAGTTCTCCGGAAGCAGTTTTGCTGGATGGATAGCTTAGCGTTGAGTAGACGCGAATCTCCTCTAGCTTTCCCTTATAGTATTGGCTTATTTTTATAAGTGTTAGCTATAGGCACACGCTAAATGGACATTTGTTCGAGTTTTTAGTTGCAGTTTTTAGAGGCACCTGGCGTTATGAAACTTTCCTGGAGAGTCATCCTCCTTTGGACATTGCCAGCCTTAGTGGTCGGCTTCTTTTTCTGGCAGGGTGCGTTTACCACCTCCCCCACAGACATGGGGCGCAACACCGCCAGTACCCGCATGACCTACGGCCGCTTTTTGGAATATCTGGATACAGGCCGGGTCACCAGTGTCGATCTTTATGAAGGCGGTCGCACTGCCATTGTGGAAGCAGTCGATCCGGAGCTGGACAACCGAATTCAGCGGTTGCGGGTAGACCTGCCTGGCAATGCTCCGGAGCTAGTCTCCAGGCTCAGAACCGACGGTGTTAGCTTTGATGTTCATCCCCCGCGCAACGATGCAGCGATTTGGGGGCTGTTGGGCAATCTTCTGTTCCCCATCTTGCTGATTGGTGGGCTGTTTTTGCTATTCCGTCGCTCCAACAACGTGCCTGGCGGCCCTGGTCAAGCCATGAATTTTGGCAAGTCCCGCGCCCGCTTCATGATGGAAGCTAAGACGGGCGTGATGTTCGACGATGTGGCTGGCATTGAAGAGGCCAAGGAAGAACTGCAAGAGGTCGTGACTTTCTTGAAAAAGCCGGAGCGCTTCACGGCAGTCGGAGCCAAGATTCCTAAAGGGGTGCTGCTAGTCGGCCCGCCGGGAACGGGTAAGACGCTGCTGGCTAAGGCGATCGCCGGAGAAGCAGGCGTTCCTTTCTTCAGCATTTCTGGCTCTGAGTTTGTAGAAATGTTTGTGGGTGTGGGCGCTTCCCGCGTCCGCGACCTGTTCAAAAAGGCCAAGGAAAACGCGCCCTGCATC
>RFIF01000250.1 GCA_003695655.1 Cyanobacteria bacterium J069 | reverse complement strand
GGGGTTGGGGGTTAGGGGTTAGGTTTGAAAGCTCTATTAAACAAGGCTTTCAGGGTTTTCGGCAGTTTTGGATCTCGCTTCAACTGCCATCAGGCTGGATGCTAATGCAAAAAAGGCTGACCGCTTGGCCAGCCCCAAACTCTATTTTGAAATCGAATATCGGAGAATCCAGACCCGGAAAACCTAGAAGCGATCGGTTTCGCGCGGCGTACCGCCAATGCCCGACTGATCTAGAAATAGATTCTGAGCCGAATCATTTTGGTAAATGCAGGTGACGCGCACATTTTCGCCGCCTTTCTGGATGTCGCCCGTAAAGCCGAAGGTATTCAGGCGGCGGCGACACTCGTTCACTTCCTGAGCATTCACCACATTGGCCTTTTCCAAAATCGACCAGTTGCTGCTCCGCAACACGCAACCCGGCTGCATCGAAGGGCGAGAAATATAGACACTAAACGGGTTCAACGTCAGGAACGCCCGCATGTCCATTGTGATGGCACTCGCACCGTACTGGATGCAGATGTCGGCGTTGGGGGCGCTACGGTCGATCACTTCCCGCGAGGCCACATTTTCGGCACTGAAATTCGCGGTAGAGCTAAAGGTAATGCCCAGCCCAATGCCCAGAATCAGAATGGCTGCCATGAGCATGGCGGTGCCGTAGTTGATCGCTGAGCCAAGGGGCGATCGCTTGGGTTCGTCATCCATAATCCGAGAAGAGGGAGGTCGCTGAGGGGCCTTGGGTCTACGCTTCATAGAATTACCGAGAAAAGCACGGGGGCTAGATAAACGCCAAATACTTTCATCCAGTGTAGTGCCTCGGTTGATAAATCGACAGGCCGGCATCTGACAGCGGGGGCACGACAGCCAGGCGGCAACCAAAGAGAAAAGTGAAGAGAAAAGGAAAAAGTCTGGGCAGCAGCCGTTTACGAATTGCAATAAAACCAGGCATTATATAAGCAGAGGTAATACCTGATTCCCTGAGCTTTGTGATGATTTAACGCCACTCAGCACTTCTACACCGCAATCTGCCATGCCCCGCCGCCGCCGCCCAGCGTTTCAGGCAATCTTGCTCGTCGATGGCTACAACGTGATTGGAGCCTGGGAAGTGCTGCGACAATTGCGCGATCGCCACGGGTTAGAGGAGGCGCGGCGCGGGCTAGTCGAGTCTCTGGTGGGCTACAGCTCATTCCAGGGCTATAACACGCAGGTTGTGTTTGACGCGCAATATCAGGACACCCCCGGCAGCCGCGAAACCATCACTGAGAATGTGTGCATCTGCTACACCGAGTTTCAGCAGACCGCCGACACCTTTATTGAGTTAGCCTGTTCCCGCTTTCGCAACGACCTGCGCAAGTTTGAGCAGCGGCTAATTGTGGCCACCTCTGACCGGGCGCAGCAGCAAACGGTGTTTGGCTATGGCGCAGAGCTGATGTCGGCCCAACGGCTGCTGGCGGAGGTGGAGTCTGCCGAACAGCGGGTGCGGGGTCGTCAGTTTACCAAAGGGCGATCGCCCGGTCGCTTCCTTGCCGACTCAATCGATCCCCAGGCCCGCGAAAAGCTGGCTCGGCTGCGGTTTGGGCAACTGGAACCTTGACCGAGATAGCAGCTTTGCAGCGCCCCTTCCCAAGATCTTGCAAAAAATCTGGAAAAAACTGCGGCTCTCTCTTGCCAAGGGGCCGTTTCGATCTGTTACTATAAGATTCGCGTTCCTCAGTAGCTCAGTGGTAGAGCGGTCGGCTGTTAACCGATTGGTCGCTGGTTCGAATCCAGCCTGGGGAGTTTTCAAAATTTTGATGCTATGCTCTCTCCTGCGGTGACTGATGCGTCGAGCCAGAGCTGGCAAAAACTTTGGGATTTAGACCCGGCGGTGACGTTTCTCAACCACGGCTCTTTTGGCGCGTGTCCGCGGGTAGTGCAGCAACAACAGCAAGCATTTCGGCGGCAGATCGAGGCACAACCCGTGCAGTTTTTTGGGCGATCGCTCGAACCGCTGCTGGATGCCTCGCGGGCGACGCTGGCAGAGTTTGTCGGCGCAAGTTCTGCGGATCTGGCGTTTGTGCCGAATGCCACGACGGGCGTGAACACGGTGCTGCGATCGCTCTCGTTCCGTCCGGGCGACGAACTGCTGACCACTGACCATGAGTACAACGCCTCTCGCAATGCGCTGGACTTTGTGGCGCAGCAGAGTGGCGCAACGGTTGTGGTTGCTGAAATCCCCTTGCCGCTGAGCAGTCCAGAGCAAGTGGTGCAAAGCGTTTTGAGCAAAGTCACCGATCGCACGCGACTGCTGCTGATCGACCATATCACCAGTCAAACCGCCTTGATTTTGCCAATTCAGCCGTTGATTCAGGCGTTGGCTGCACAGGGCATCGATACGCTAGTGGACGGGGCCCACGCCCCCGGCATGATGCCGCTCAGCCTGCAAAGCCTGGGTGCAGCCTACTACACAGGCAACTGCCACAAGTGGCTTTGTGCGCCTAAAGGAGCCGCATTTCTGTATGTGCGAGAGGATCGGCGCGATCGCATTCGGCCGCTGGTTATCAGCCACGGAGCCAATTCGCCCCGCCAAGACCGCTCCTTCTTCCATCTAGAATTTGACTGGACGGGCACAGGCGACCCCACGCCGTTTCTCTGTGTGGGTGCCGCGATTCAGTTCTTCGCAACGCTGCTTCCGGGCGGCTGGGCAGATGTCATGGGGCACAATCGAGCGTTGGCACTGTGGGCGCGGGAGCGTCTGAGTCAGCGGCTAGGACTGGCGCTGCCCTGCCCCGCCGAGATGATCGGCTCGATGGCCACACTGCCGCTGCCAGAGGGCAATGCCGAGTCGCTCTATCAAGCGCTAGTGGCAGAATTTTCGATCGAGGTGCCCGTGATTCCCTGGGGCGGTTTGTCGAATCGGCTGATTCGCCTGTCGGCACAGCTCTACAACACCCCAGCGGATTATGATCGGTTGGCAGATGCCCTGGATACCTTGCTGACCAGACCCCAGTGACCCCCAGTGACCGATCGCCCTCCCGCCACTTCAATTCGCACCCCCGGGCCAGGGCGATCGCTCGTCCTGCTGCTGGGATGGACGATGCTGGGGTTGGCGCTGCGCTTTGCCCACCTCGCCGATAAAGCACCGTGGACTGACGAATTTTCCACAATGGTCTTCAGCCTGGGCAACAGTTTTCGCACGGTGCCGCTGGATCGGGTGATTTCGCTCACAGAACTGATGCAGCCGCTGGTGCCCAATCCGGAGGCGGGCGTTGGCGACGTGGTGCGCCATCTCCTGAATGAAAGCAACCACCCGCCGCTCTATTTTGCGCTGACGCACGGGTGGCTGGGGCTATTTTTTCCGGTGGAGGGCTATGTGTCGCTCTGGGGCGTGCGATCGCTCTCGGCCCTGTTTGGCACGCTGACGATTCCCGCCGCCTTCGGCCTGGGCTGGCTTGCCTTTCGCACCCGCAGCGCTGCCCATCTGGCGGCCATGGTAATGGCGGTGTCGCCCTTTGGTGTGTATCTGGCACAGGAGGCACGGCACTATACGCTACCCGTGCTGTGGATCATGGCATCGCTGGCTTGCCTGGTCGCCTGTGTGCAAGCACTGCAAAAAAACAGGGTGCCGCCGCTCTGGCTTGGTGGCGCGTGGGTTCTGGTGAACGGGCTAGGCATAGCGACCCATTACTTTGTGGCGATCGCCCTGGCGGCCGAAGGGCTGGCCCTATTGGGACTGGCTGTTTATCAGATTCAACAAGGCAAATTTTGCTGGGGCGCTGGCTGGGGAAGAGTCGTAGCAGTCGGGCTGGGGACGCTGCTCAGCGGTCTAGTCTGGCTGCCCGCCATGCAGGGGGATCAGGAAACCGAGCTAACCCGGTGGATTGTACGGGGCGATCGCGCGGGGTTGGCGTGGCTGCATCCGGTCGGGCAGTTGCTCAGCGGCATGGTCAGTATGCTCTATTTGCTGCCCATCCAGGCGAAGTCGCAAATCGTCGTGTATGCCTCGGTGCTGGCGCTGCTGAGTGTTGCCCTGTGGACAATTTGGCAGATTGGGGGCGGGCTGCGGCTCCAGTTTCGGGAAAACCCGCAGGCGATCGCGCTGCTCGGTGGCGTATGGGCCGGGGCGATCGCCCTCTTCTTGCTCATTACCTACGGCTTTCAGCGAGATCTGACGGTCGCCTTTCGCTACCAGTTTGTCTTCTACCCAGCGGTGATGGTGCTCATGGCAGCCGGATTAGCGGCCCTCTGGCAGCGGGGCCAGCGATGCCCAATTTACCTAATGGGGCTGCTGGGACTGCTGGGCTGTATCACCGTGCTGGCAAACCTGGGCTTTCAAAAAACCCACCGTCCCGATCTGCTGGCTCAGCGCATTCAGGCAAATACTGAGTTTCCCGCGCTAGTGGCGATCGCCCACCACACCCACGGGCAAACTGGCCGCCTGATGGGCCTTGCCTGGGCCTGGCGATCGCAGTTCCCAGAAGCGCCCGCCCCCCACTTTCTACTCGCGCATCAGGACAATCGCTCAGAGGCGATCGACCCCATCGTGATCCGCGCCCTGGCGATTCAGTCCCGCCCAATCGACCTATGGCTGCTAAACGTCGAAATTTCCCAGCGCCCCACTCTGCTCAAAAAACTTGCCCAGCAAAACTGCACCCTGCTCGACGACGGCACAGAAACGGGCTATCGACTACATCACCTTCGATGTGAAAGGTAAGGGAGTGTTGGGGTAAGGGAGTGTTGGAGTGTTGGAGTAACCAGCAACCTCACCCCGTCACCCCGTCACCCCGTCACCCCTGTTCCTCTAAACCTGGGTCGCCAGCCGCTGCACAAGTTGCGGCGCAGGCAGCACGCCCTCAATCCGATCGACTGGCTGGCCCTGCTTAAACAGCACCAGCGTCGGCAGCGCATAGACCTGATACCTGGATGCCAGGTCGGGATAGGCTTCAGTGTTGATTTTCACGACTCGCAGCTTGGACTTCATCTGGGTATTCACGTCTTCTAGAATCTTCGCCATCATCTGGCAAGGGCCGCACCAGGTCGCATAAAAATCCACCAGCACAGGCACTTCTGACTGATCGATCATTTCTTGAAAACTGCCAAACGCTCTCTTAACAGCCATCGTCGCATCCTCCATGTTCAGGAGTAGAAAAGCAGTGAAATTCTAGAATCTAACGGACTTGAGAAATCGCGCCCCAACCAGTTCAAACTCAGTTTCTGACCTCTCATTCCTCACTTTTCACCCTTGATCTCTATCCTAGTGAGAATTTTTACCGCTGGGGGCAGTTTTCTGGCTCCCACCGGGTTGCTTCACCCGCCCCAACGCGCCGTGCCACAGCCCCAGCCGCCAACCTCAAATTCCTAACTCCTGAGCACCCGCATTGGGATAAGATGAACTCTGGATTTTTGGGGAACGGCTATGACAACACAACGGTTAGCGGGACAGGTCGCCATTGTGACGGGCGCATCGCGGGGCATTGGACGGGCGATCGCCCTGGCACTGGGTGAAGAGGGCGCGAAGGTCGCGGTTAACTACGCCAGTTCCAGCGGGTCCGCTGATGCGGTCGTGGCCGACATTACCGGATGGGGCGGCGAGGCGATCGCCCTCAAAGCCGATGTATCCCAAACAGAGCAAGTAGATGCCCTGTTCGCTGCCGTCATGGAAAAGTGGGGACGGATCGATGTATTGGTGAACAATGCGGGCATCACTCGCGACACCCTGCTGCTGCGTATGAAGCTCGAAGACTGGCAAGCGGTGATTGACCTGAACCTGACGGGCGTCTTTCTTTGCACCCGCGCCGCCAGCAAAATTATGCTCAAGCAAAAGTCGGGACGGATCGTCAACATTAGCTCGGTCGTGGGGCTAATGGGCAATGCCGGGCAGACCAACTACAGCGCGGCCAAAGCAGGCGTGATTGGCTTTACCAAGAGCGTTGCCAAGGAGCTGGCCCCGCGCGGCATCACCGTGAACGCGATCGCCCCTGGCTTCATTGCCACCGACATGACCCACGGACTCGACAGCGACGGCATCCTGAAAATGATCCCGCTGGGGCGCTATGGCCAGGCAGAAGAAGTGGCAGGCGCGACCCGATTTCTTGCGGCCGACCCGGCGGCGGCTTACATCACGGGTCAGGTGCTGAATGTCGATGGCGGTATGGTGATGGATTAGGGCTGGATGGCTTAAGTCTAAAGCAAACAAAACCTCTGGGATTTGCCAGCCTTGGCTAACTATCCCAGAGGTTTTTTAGTGAATGAAATGGAAAGTCGCAGCGGCGATCGCCCGTCTAGGCAGAAACTGCCTCAGCCGCAGGATAAACGCTGACTTTCTTGCGGCTCTTGCCCTTGCGCTCAAAAGTCACCACGCCATCGATCAGCGCAAACAGTGTATCGTCGCTGCCAATGCCAACATTAAAGCCGGGGTGAACCTTAGTGCCGCGCTGACGCACCAGGATGCTGCCTGCGGTGACGGACTGGCCACCATAGCGCTTTACGCCCAGGCGCTGAGCATTAGAGTCGCGCCCGTTCCGCGTACTACCCGTTCCCTTCTTGTGTGCCATGATTTCCGCCTCTTTTTACATAAAAAACTATCGTTTCAACCACAAAGGCTGCGGTCATCCAGACCATCCAAGCCTCTGAAATAAAGCCTTCAAGCCAGAAGCAGACTTAGGCTTCTGCGTCGTCTGCCGCCGCTGCCGCCGGTTCAGCAGCAGCGTCCGTCGGCTCGGCGGACTTCACAGAAGCTTTGTGTTGATCGACAGGTGCTGCGCCGCCCACATGGATGGCATCAATCATCAGGCGGGTCAAATCCTGGCGATGTCCCTGCTTTTTGCGGGTTTTCTTCTTGGGCTGCATTTTGTAGACAATGATCTTGCGAGCACGCAGGTGACGCATCACCGTCGCTTCCACCGTTGCACCCTCTACCAGGGGCTGCCCAACCGTAATCTCGCCGTCATTTTCTACAAACAGCACCCGATCCAGCGTTACTTTTTCGTCTTCGGCCACATCCAGACGATTTACATCGTAGAATCGGCCCGGCTCTACCCGCAGTTGGGTGCCACTCGTCTCGACAATTGCGTAGGTCATAGTTTCGTTAAGCGATCGCCGTACAGGCCGTGAAGCAGCAGCTCGTTGCAGCAACCTGCTTTTACACCGTTTGGCACCTGATCCGAGCACATAGACAACAGTTAACTATCATCGCCAAGAATCTGCCCATGTGTCAAGTCCGCTCCTCGCTGTCCTTGCTTGCCGACAGCACTCTTGCTGACAGCACTCTTCTAAAGCAGCGATCTATAGTGATTGATGTAGTCCGCTTTTAAGTGGAGCGGCACAATGGGCACCGCAAATTCCATCCATTTTCCGAAAAAATTCCTGAAATCAGGTTATTTCATCAGATCGCGGCTGGGCTGGGTTGCCAAGTCGGCGCTTGTGGTGCCGCTGGGGTTAGTATCGATGCCCCCGGCGGCGGCTTATGACATGGCTTATGGCATGGCTTATGACATGACGGCGATCGCCACTTTGCCGCCGCTGATACCGCCGCTGATACCGCTGCTGGCAACCGTAGAGCTGCCAACACCGCCCGCAACGCCGCCCGCCCAGCCCCAATTTCTACCCAACTTTCCGTCCTTTAATAGCCAGCGACTTGACCATCAAATTCGTCTGTATTCGCACTATGTGATGACGGAGGGCACGCCAGACGTGCTGATTATCGGCAGCTCTCGGGCGCTGCAAGGCGTTGACCCAAATGCCCTGCGGCAGGCGCTGACAGAGCGGGGCCAACCCAATTTGCGTATCTATAACTTTAGTATTAACGGCGCAACGGCTCGCGTCATGGATGTCCTCGTTCGTCGCATCTTGCCGCCCGATCGCCTGCCCCGGCTAATCATTTGGGCAGACGGGCTGCGCGCTTTCAACAGTGCAAAAACCGATGTCACCTTCAATGGCATTGCCGCCTCAGCCGGCTATCGCCAGTTGGCGGCTGGTGCAAGAACTATTCCGCCCGAGCCGCCGCCTGTTGCGCTGGTCAATGCTGAGCAGCCCCCTGAAATTTGTCTAGAGATCCCGCCTGTTCCTGTCCTGGCAAAACCTCCGGCGGCCCCCGCGGCCCCAGTGGAACCCGTCCGCCAAGCCACGTCTCGACTAGAGCAGAAAGAAGAAAAAGCGCTGGCACAATCCCCGGAGACGCCGCCAATCCCTGGCTCGGCTGGGTCAAGCCTGGGTGTGGATGGCAATCCGGTTTTTCTGGACTTTCAAACCACCCTGACACCGCTGGCAACTGAAGTCGATTCGGCGGCGGCGCGGTTAACGTTTCTGGGAGAGGCGTTGCTAGATCCTGGGCCCGTTTGCCTGTCGTTTTTGGAGCCGACCCTGCCCGCGCCGAGTCAGGTTGCCGCAGTGGTGCCGTTGCCCGATCCGCCCGCCAACTCTGGCTTGCGACCGGACGGCTTCGAGGCGATCGCCACACAGTTTAATCCTGCTACTTACTATCGCCAGTTTCCTCGCGTGGCTGGACAATACGACAGCAACTACACACCGTTTCAGCTCAGCGGTGTGCAGGCGCAGGCAACGGTGGCGATCGCCCAATATGCCCGCAATCGCCGCATCCCGCTGGTTTTTGTGAGCCTGCCGCTCACTCAGGACTATCTTGACCCCGTCCGCCGCCGCCGTGAACAGCAGTTTCGCCAGCACATGCAGCAGCTTGCCACCCAGCATCAGTTTCTATTTCGCGATCTCAGCCTGCTCTGGCCCACCCGCAACCAAAACTTTGCAGACCCTAGCCATCTCAACCAGGAAGGCGCACGCGCCGTCGCTCGTCATTTAGCGCAAGATCCGTCAATTCCCTGGCCCACGCCCTAAACCACGTTCAAGTCACGAGGCTACCCCTGTGTAAAGCAGCATAGAAGGGGGCGATCGCCTTCTGTGAAGTTAGGATGGGCGGGCGATCGCGTCTGTTGCCATTCCCCCAAAACTGGGCAAACTAGACTTAGATTCGGCCAATTTTGGCAGCGAAACGACGATCCTACTGGTTGATAACGACACAGCTTCAGACCCCAAAGAGCCAATAAATCGAACGGTCGAGATCAGCTCTGCGATCGCAAGATCTGAAACCCATCTGAAACCCAAGTGACCAGATCCAGCGTAAATTGCATCTTTGAGCGTCACCCCGAACGTCACCCTATATTTTGCAATCCCCGCCATGCCCCATAATCAAGTCGTCTTATCAAGAACCAGACAACCCGTCGCAGTGTACTTAGCCGAGTTTGCCTATTTAGACACCCCTGAGTTAGCAGATGAGCTATTGATCCAAGCAGATTCTGTAAAAACTGCAAAGCGCTTTGCCCAGGAATATGCCTCTCATTGGGGAATCAAGCTGTTTTCTATTACTCAAGCAACCAAACAGCAAATTCGACTATATCGGCTGCTCGGTCGGTCAGTGTTGCTAAATGCCGCCTAAACAGCAAGGCTG
>RFIF01000249.1 GCA_003695655.1 Cyanobacteria bacterium J069 | reverse complement strand
CAACAATCCAAGCCCCCAACAATCCAAGCCCCCAACAATCCAAGCCCCCAACACTCTAAGGCTCTAAAACTTCAAGACCCCAACACTCCATCACCCTCTCCCCCAATCCCCAAACTCCCCCATGACTCAAACCTCACCTAGACATAACGGAAACGGAGCCGCCAATGGCTCTGCCAAGGCTGCGATGCCGCCGGATGAGACGGAACTGGTACTGCTGGCCCCAGATGAGGAGACTGGATCGGAGCTGCCTTCGCAAAGCCAGGTCAAGGCTCAGGCATTTGACCAGCCCGTGATTTTGCAGCAAACCTCGCTGTGGTCAAAGCTGGTAGTGGGCGGTATTATCGGCGTCACCTCGGCGGTGATTTTGTGGGCGGCGGTGGCGCGAATTGAGGAAGCCGTGCCTGCCACTGGGAAGCTAGAACCGGGCGATCGCGTCCAGGAGATTCAGGCTCCGGTGGGCGGCGTGGTCGAAGAAATTTTGGTGGAAGAGGGGCAGCGGGTAGAAAAGGGGCAGGTGCTGATCCGCTTTGACCCGACGGCTGCCGCTGCTCAGAGCAAGTCGCTGGAGCAGGTGCGTAATTCTTACCTCTCCGAAAATCAGTTTTATCGCAACAGCCTCAGCGGTATTTCGCTAGAACCGACCAATCAGCCCCAGAGTATTCCCCCAGAAATGCGGGCGCTGCTGACCAACCGAGCCGCGCTAGCCTCTGAAACTGCGCTCTATCGTGCCCAACTTTATGGTGCTGGTGGCAATTTTTCTGATGAAGAGCGGATTCGCCTGTCGGCTAGTCAGCTAGAGGCACAGTCTCGCGCTGCTGCCGCCCAGCTAGAAGTGGCCCAGCTTCAGCAGCAGTTGATTCAAACCCAGGCGCAGCTCTCAACCGCCCGAGAAACATTGGCGATCGACCAGGGGATTTTGCGCGACATTGAGCCGCTGGCGGCTGAAGGCGCGCTGTCGCGGATTCAGATGTTGCGGCAGCGGCAGCAAATGATGGAGCGGGAGGCTGAGGTCAACCGTCTGACTCAAGAGCAGCAGCGGCTGACGCTAGGGATTTCTCAGGCGCGGGAGCGCCTTTCCAACACAGTCGCGCTGACCAGCACCGACCTCCTGAGCAGAGTGTCGGAAAATGAAAAGCGCATTTCCGAAATTGACAGCCAAATCAATCGGGCGATCGTCGATAATGATCGCCGCATTTCCGAAATCGAGAGCCAGCTCAGCCAAACGGCGCTGACGCTGAAATATCAGGAGCTGCGCGCTCCCATCGATGGCGTGGTATTCGACCTGAAGGCGAAGGGCATCGGCTTTGTCGCCAACACCAGCGAACCGATTCTCAAGGTTGTGCCTACAGACAACCTGTTGGCAGAGGTGTTTATTACCAACAAGGACATTGGTTTTGTGAGCGAGGGGCTGCCGGTGGATGTGCGGATTGATTCCTTTCCCTTTAGCGAATTTGGCGATATTAAGGGAGAAGTTGTCAATATTGGGGAAGATGCGCTCCCCCCTGACCAGATCTATCCCTATTATCGATTTCCTGCCAAGATCCAGCTCGATAGCCAAATCTTAAAGGTCAACGGTAAGGAAATTCAGCTCCAGTCGGGGATGGCCGTGACGGCGAACATCATCACGCGCGATCGCACAGTGCTGAGCATCTTTACCGACCTCTTCTCTCGCCGCGTCGATAGCATCAAGACTGTGCGCTAAACCTTGTGCTATGACTGTGCGCTAGGAGGGCCAGGGCAGCCTGAAGCTGAGTCTCGATGGTGGTGGTTTAGGTTCATTCAGGTAGCGGTAGTGCTGCCACAACTCCCAGTAGGGACAACCCGGCTGGAGCCGAAACCCAGCCCAGTGGAGGTATTTCAAGTGTTGCCTAGCGCGGGAGTCAAAAAGCCGCCAGCCCCGCCGTTGAAATTTGCTACCTGCCCAGTTGCCAGGTGCGCCGCCGGGTCGATTGACCAAGTTAAACCGATTAGGAATCTGCTTCAGCACAAGATAGTTAATAATTGGCTGGTCAGATGTTTTTTGGCTGAAGTCGAAATATTCAGGATGAGCCGCACAGTCGGCAAAAATTTGGTGTAAATCTGACTCAGAAATGAGTCCTCTTTTGCTGCCCCAAAAGCCACAGTTAAAGATTTCTGCTAACGTACTTTTGTTAAATCCTGGTGCGTTTAAAATTGCACGACTAAATACGTTTTGAATACCGCCGCGATGCTGATAGTCATAGCAAATAAAATCGTGAGTGTTCAAATCATTTAGAACCGCAATAATTGGCTCAAATACGACAATATCGGTGTCGATATAGAGAAAGCGATCGCCCTCACCAAACCAAGCCGCCTGCTTGCGAAACTGCTGCGGGCGCGCAAAAAAATCGGCTCCAAAGGTTTCCTCAATCGTTGCATCGAGCCATTCTAAAATTGTCAAATTGGGAAATAACGTCACCCCAAAGCGATCGCCCAAAACCGCTGCTGCTTCTTTATATTTTTCGTTGTAGGGAATTAGCACGACGGGCGTTTCGGTATCGTAGAGCCGGATGCTGTTGAGCAGGGCGATCGCCTGATCCAACACGCGATCATTTGCCAAGATATAAATCTGATCTCGATTGTTTCTTGCTGGCGCTGCGGCTTTTTCTGGTGCTGCTGGCTCAGTCATCATGCTGCCTCAAGCAACCAGACGCAATTTTCTCAGCAGGCGCTGCATCAGGCTAGGCGTCGGCAAAACAGGCTTGCCGCTAAGCTGAGGTCGCTGATTTGCTTCATGTAAATAGCGATAGTGCAAAAAGGTTTCTCGATAGGGAAAGTCTACATTGATGCTGTTGCAAAGCTGATTAAACAGGTCGGCAGATAGCCCAATGTAGTGGAGATAGGTAAGCGGAATGCCGCGATCGCACACTTGTCCATTTTGCTCGACAAAATGGCTAGACGTGACGGAATTTCCGGTCACCTGTTCGCGTGGTAAATTCAGTGCCAGATTGTAAATTGAAAAAGACTCATTTTCGCGCTGCGCCAGCCGCATCGCCATGTAATTTAAAACAGACTGATTTGGCGCATTGGGATAGAGAATTTCTGCCTCGCCTGCGGTTAGATTTTGCAAGAGCCAGTCGCGCTGTTCCGTATTCAATAAACCCCGTCTGGATGCATAGCAACCAGAGCAAAATATGGAGCGGACAATCTCCGCGTTGCTAAAGATTTGCGACAACTTTGGCGTGTTTAAATTAAAAATATGCGATGGATCTTTGTGTTGGAAATCATAAGTGACTAGCTCGTGATTATCCAGTGCATCAAAGAATATTTGGGGTGACGCTAGCAGCAGCGTATCCGCATCTAAATAGAGAAATCGATCAAACGGCGCACGATCGTCAAACGCCGCATATCGATGGTTGCAGCTCAGCCGATAAATATCGGGGATATCCCGTTTGCGCCAGGTGGCGATCGCCGTTGGGTGCGCCTGCCACACCTGCCGAGAAAATGCCTCCCAAGGCTCAAACAGCGCCGGGTCGTCCAGCAAGGTCACTTGGGAGCGGTGGGCGATCGCCGCTTTCACCTGCTCCAGCCGGTTGTCGTAGGCAATCACCGCCACAGGCATCTCGCGCCCCGCATGAACCTCAATGCTGTTCAGCAGCGCCACCAGTTGGTTACACACCACATCATTCGCCAGCGTATAAATGCCGTCCACTAATGCTGATTTCCTATTGATTGATCCTGCAAGCCCAACCCCTAACCCCTAACTTTCACTGCCAGCCAGTTTAGCAAGTTCAGCTCATGCAGGATAATCTGGCGGGCTGCGGCGATCGCTCCTTGTGCGGCGTACCAGGCGTCCGGCGTGGCGGTTACGGCTCGAATGTAGGCAATGCCGTGCTCATCCAGGCTGGGCAGCCGCAAAAAGCTGCCTGCAGGCAGCAGCCGATCGGCCGCGCTGCCACCATAGTAAATGGGCAAACTCCAGCTCAGCAGCGCATCCCACAGCTTCTCGCTGACGTACCAGTCGTTGTCGGCATAGTTTTCGATCGCCAGATTGTAGGTATAGGGGGCGATCGCGTGCCATTTGTTGGCTACGGGGCCGTAGGTAGTGACCTGCGCGGTATTCACCTGTGCCCAGTCCGGCAGACCCCGCCCATACAGGTCAAACGTTACGTTGCTGGCTTGCAACTGCCGCAGAAATTCCAGCCGCTGACGATGGTTGGCGGTGCGATCGATGCCCGATGTGATCCAGCTACAGGGGCGCAGCTTTTCAGGCGGCGGGGCGGCTTGCAAATACTCAAATGGCTGAGACACATACCAGATGGCAGGCATTGGTTCTGGCTGGGGCGCAAAGTCGTCTGGCCCAGAAACGAACCCGCACCACTGCTGCGCCTGCTGATAGGTATCGATGCGTGCCTGCTGTTTTTCGGCAAAGGGTGGCTCTCGCAGCAAAAAGAAGATTCTCTCTGGCGGTAGCGATCGCACTTGTTGCCGCAATGCCTGTACCTGAGCGTCATAGCCTGCTGGCGATCGCCGCTGCCGCCAGGGCCAGCGAGCGGAGCGATCGCTGGGAAATTCGTGAAAGTTGTACATCAGCAGCCAGTCGGGATGAGTGCAGTTTGCGGCAATTTGCACATTGCGCCACTGCCCAAACGGCTGCGGACTTTGTCGCCATAGCCAATCCCACGGTGGCGGTTTGAGGTCGCCATAGCTGCTAATCATGCCAATCGTCATGTTGCTCATGATCTCATCATGATGCCTTGGGTCAGGATCGACGTACCCCAGCCGCATCGTAAAACCTCCAGCAGTCCAGGCCTTTCTGGCAATGCTTGGAGTGGAATGAACAGGCATTTGAGGCGGAATTAGCCATGCAGCCTCTCACGGTTGAGTGGGGGCGATCGCGCCCAAACTATCGCGCCCAAACTATAGATATTGCTTATCTTACCGATAAGAGTTAAATATTGTTTTCAATTTTGAGCCTCCTCTTTTTTGGGAGGATAGATTGGGATTAAGGGAACCTGGGAAGTTTCCTTGAGTCATCAGGGTTAGCCATTGAGAATTCTCTTGGGAATTTTCCCCTCCTCTCTAGCACGAGTAGGTGGTCATCCTGGCTCCTTGTTTTTGATGTCGCGTGTTTGATTTGGATCATGTCGCAGAAAACTGAAAATCTTGTCTCTGACGATCTCCAAGCCACATTGGATCGAATCGCTGCGGCCGCAGCCGATCGCAAAGATGAAATCGTAGACTTGCTGAGCAGCGAGCAGCCCAAAAAGAGCCGTCAAATTGATGCTGTCTTTAATCGCTGCATCTGGTGGGAAGGCTGCTACTATTGCCAGGACGAACTGGGGCAATGGCAGCGCGTGAAGTGCTTCATGTAGACACCCCTTCGCTGGATGGATGATCAAGCGGGCGCAGTCTTTGACCCGTCTGGACAATATCGCTACTTGCTATGGCGTGGGTGGGAGGCGATCGCCCCTCGCGTGCTGTTTGTCATGCTCAATCCCAGCACCGCCAATGCCGAGCGCAACGACCCCACGATTCGCCGCTGCATGGGTTTTGCCAAAGCCTGGGGCTATGGCCGGCTGGAGGTCGTAAATTTATTTGCCTATTGCGCCACTCGACCGCAAGACCTGAGGCGAGCCGATCATCCCGTGGGTGAAGCGGGCGATCGCGCTTTACTGGATGCGGCAAGTCGAGCCGATCAAATCATTCTCGCGTGGGGAAACGGCGGCCGCCTGCATGGGCGCGATCGCACAGTTTTGGAACTGCTATCGGGCTATCCGCTGCACTGTCTAGGTCTGACAAAACAGCAGCAACCAAGACATCCGCTGTATGTGCCCAGTGGGGCGATCGTCCAAGATTTTCGTCAAATGTGACCAACAAACTCTCTCCATCTTGACGCGCTCAATCTTTACAAAGTGCGTGAGTTCTGCTGAATGGATGGAGGAGTTCTTGTAGAAAAGGGAAAGGTAGAGTTAACTCCCCGTCTTTCCTGAAGCGTCTAAACCCATGCCCCAGCTCTACTATCTGCCCGACGATCGCCACGTCGAGATTGAGGAAACCGACACGATTCTCACCTCTTCCCTCTATGCTGGTATCCCCCATGCCCATGTTTGTGGGGGCAGTGCCCGCTGCTCTACCTGCCGCGTCTGGATTCTGGACGGGCTAGAGCACTGCACACCGCGCAATGATGCCGAAGCTGTTTTGGCTCGGCGGCTTTGCTTTGAGCCGACCATGCGCCTGGCTTGTCAAACTCAGGTTGTCGGCGAAGGACAAGTGACGGTGCGGCGGCTGGTGGTGGATGCGGAGGACATGTCACTGGTGGAGCAGCAGATGGCGGGTCAGCGCAACGCCATCGGCGAAGAGCAGTCGCTGGCGGTTCTGTTTGCCGATCTGCGGGGCTTTACGCCGTTTTCGGAAGCGCTGCCGGCCTACGACGTGATTTACGTGCTGAACCGCTACTTTAGCCGCATGGGGCAGATTATCGAGCGCTACGGCGGCATTATCAACAACTATATGGGCGATGGGCTGATGGCGCTGTTTGGCTGGAACCATCCCGATCGCCCGGCAGAGCGGGCCGTGCGGGCAGCATTGGAAATGCAGGCGGCGATGGCATCGTTTAATGCCTACCTGGAGATGCTGTATCATCGCCCGTTGCAAATTGGCATTGGTATCCACTACGGTTCGGCAGTGGTTGGCGCAGTCGGCGCGTCGCCCCAGAGTCAGCAGATTACGGCTATTGGGGATGCGGTGAACCTGGCCAGCCGCATTGAAGCGGCCAACAAGGTGACGGGTACAAATCTGCTGGTGTCGGAGGTGGTGTATGAAATGGTGCGATCGCTCGTAACGGTAAGCCAGCCGTATCGCGTCGCGATTCCGGGCAAAAGCGGCGAATACTTGCTGTATGAGGTGACTGACATTGCGCCAGAGGAACCAGGGGCGATCGCCCCCTTGACTGTGCCTCTACCCGTTGCCCCACTGCCCCTGCGCCTTCGCCTATTTCGCTGGCTCAAGCACTGGCTGGGCAAGCGCTAGCTAAACCAGGCTCAGGTCATCAGCATTCGCTCTAGCGCGTCGATATCCGGAATGCGCAAAATATCGCGATCGCGCGCAATTAGCCCCTTGCGCTCCAGCTTACTCAGCACGCGCGTCACGGTTTCGCGGGCCAATCCGCTGAGGCTGCTCAGCTCCCGATGGGGCAGATTGGGAATTTCAATCCCTTCGCTACCGCGTTTGCCCTGACCATCTGCCAGAAACAGAATGATATCTGCCACCCGAGACAGGCTGTCAGATTCGCGCAGCCGCAGCCGCCGATTGACCTGGCGCAGGCGGCGCGCCATCAGTTGTGCCAGCCGGATACCCGCCTCGGGTTCAGTCTTCAGCAGTTTCACAAAATCTTGAGCGGGCATGTTGCCAATCACCGTGGGCACCAGCGTCAGCACGTCCGTCGAGCGGGGCACCTCGTCCAGCGGAGCCATCTCACCAAACAGCTCGCCCTTGCCCAAAATATTCAGCGTCACCTCTTTGCCGTCGAGGTTATAAGTTCTAATCTTCACCCAGCCTTCCAGAATGAAATAGACCGAGCTGCCCCAATCGTTTTCCAGCAGCAGCACCTGCCCTGGCGGATGGCTGCGCGTAACAACATGCACCGTCGCGTTTTCAACGGCGGTTTCGGGCAATCCTTCAAAAAAGGGGGCGGCGCGAATCAGCGCAACGTCACGAGATTCGCGGGGACCAATTCGGTCTTGCATGGAGGCATCGCTAAACGCTGGAAATCGAAAGCTTCCGAGCTATTGGGCATACGTAACAATCTATTAAATCATAGTCTGCCAAAGGCAAATTGGGCTTTCCCAATCAACCCCAAAGCCAGCGCGGTTTTAGCGGATGAACGCTGAAAATAAGCGATCAATAAGCGATCAAAGCCGCAAGAAAGCCGCAATATTGAGCAACATAGCCTTGCTTCGACAGCGCCTTGGGCTATGATGGCCGCAGCTTCTGGGAGGCTGGGGGCGATCGCCTCTAGGGTTGCCTGAGCTAGCGCCAAGACCTCTTTTCTTCCATCACACTTCTTCCCTGCCGTGACACCTCTGGCGTTAGCGTTGCGGCCTCAAGACGCCTTCAGCCGACTGCAAATTGCTTCCTCAAGCCTGTTTTCTCAAGATTGGGATTGACAATTATTCAGTTCGCCACCCTCGACCTCTCAGCTCTAGAGCATTTTATTCAAATTCACCTGTTAAGCAGTAGGAGAATGGTCATGTTTACAGACGGCGCACGCAGTGTTCCAGATGTCGTTCAAACCGGGTATACAGTCGATATTGGCAAATATCTGGGCGAAGGGTGGGAGCTATTTAAGAAGAATGCGGGCGGGTTTGTCGGGTTTACACTCCTCATGTTGGCGCTTTCAGCAGTGCCGCAGATTTTACCTGAACGACTCAGACCTTTAGGCAGCATTGCTAGCAGCGTTTTGTCTGGTCCACTGGGCGCAGGTTTCTATATCGTGGCCTTCAAGCTCATCAAGCAAAGAGGCACTACGTTTAGTGACTTTTTTCGAGGGTTCAACAATTTCTTGCCTTTGTTTTTGGCAAGCCTGCTCACCAGCATCTTGACTGTGGTTGGGTTCATTTTACTGTTCATTCCTGGGATCTATCTCGCTGTCGCCTGGGCTTTCACCACGCTGTTCATCGTCGATCGCAGGTTCGATTTTTGGGATGCCATGGAGGCTAGCCGCAAGGTCATCAGCAAGCGCTGGTTTTCGTGGTTGCTTTTTATCGTTGCTTTTTATCATTGTGATTGTGCTGATTAACGGGGTTGGTTTCCTGCTGTTTGGGGTGGGTTTGTTGATTACTGTTCCTCTTTCAGCCTGTGCTACGGCTGTTGCCTATCAGGACGTGATGGGATTGTCCAATACAGGTATGGCGGACGAGGCAACAGGTCTTTCCGACAGCTTCTAAACGCTAGCTTTTCTAAACGCTAGCTTTTCTAAACGCTAGCTTTGAGGTGGCTCGTCTCTATAATCGTCTTGTTCCTACAATCTTTATAGGCAAAGGGTCTGGGGGCTTGGTGTTGTGGGGACGATGCGCGAGTGGCTTGGCACTTGGGCGATTGAGTTGGCGAGTGGCTTGGCACTTGGACGATTGAGTTGGATATTGAGTTGGATATTGAATTGGATAGAGTTGACGTAGCAGGTTGGCTGACAAAGCTTTCGTCCATAGCGGTTGAAATAGCGGTTGAAATTGCCGCTGGCAGCGTAAAAGCAGACTTCGCCGATTCTAGGTTTGATCGTTCCACTTGCGATCGCATGGCGTGCCGGAGGTTCCGGCGGGCTTTGTGTGGGTAGGGGTAACTTTATAGCCGCCTGCGTCGATCGTGTTGCCAGTCAGCCAGGCTGCCGCAGTTAGTAGTCAAGTGTGTCTTCGTGATAACCCCGCCCTCTAACACTCCATCACCCGTGCATCAGTTCGATGCTTGATTGAGCAAATCAGGCGCTCACCCGTCTCATGTCCCTTGCGTCAGCCCCAACTGCTTTCATGATTTCCAAAGAAACCCTGTTTGCGCTTTCCCTCTTCCCCTACCTTGGCTTTCTCTGGTTTCTGACGCGATCGGGCAACACGCCCCGGCTGGCGCTGGTAGGCTTTTATATGACGCTGGTGTTTGTGGCGGTGACGATTCCGGCAGGGATCTATGCAGAGCGGGTGGTGGGCGACTCGCTGGCGAATATCGACTGGCTGCATGGTAGTGCGGAGTCGTTTTTGACGCTGGCTAATGTGCTGGTGGTGCTGGGCTTTCGGCAGGCGATTGTGAGGCAGCGGGCGATGAATGAGAGGCAAGATACACCCGCAAACGTCCCGAAACCCTAACCAAACGTCTCCAATGGGCAGGCTTGGGGTTAGCATTAGCGAAGGGTGTTGCTCGCAGCGTGAAATAAGCGCGATCGCCATATTGCCTCTCTAGTCGCACTAGCCTGGTGTGGGCTAGCTAGCTCATTCGGATCGCCGATTGCGTTTTGACCCGATTGCGTTTTTATAGATGCGTTTTTATAAATGCGTTTTTATACAAAGTGCGATCGCCCGATGAAAACCAGCCTGAATCTATCCCTGACCATGACTTGATACCAGCCCAGTCAGTCAGTCGCAGGTTAGGTCTGCACATCGATCTGCATATTGGCCTGCCCAACTTGTTGGCGGTGTTGTTTGATTAACCGGGATTTGACTGGGACTAATTAGCTGGAACCAACTAACTGGGACTAATTAGCTGGGACTTGTTAACTGGGACTAGACTAATTAACTGGAACTATCTAGAAGCGGGAAAGCGCGGGTAGTTCCCCTCGGTGCTAGGTTTTCAGCCAGCGATGCCAGCCGGGTTGGGATGGGGACAGCAGGATACGGGAGAATGGTTCCGTGAGTCCGGCTCCTATCCAGGGGAGAATAACCATACGAGCCTCAGTGCGCTACCACCATGACTTGTTGCCTAAACCCCAAATGTAAGAATCCCCAAAATCCTGATAACGCAACGCTGTGTCAAAGCTGTGGAGCGACGCTGACGCCACTGCTGCGCGGGCGCTATCGGCCACAGCACCCGATTGGCCAGGGCGGCTTTGGGCGCACGTATCTGGCGCTGGATGAAGACCGGCTGGGCACACGCTGCGTGGTGAAGCAGTTTTCGCCCCAGGTGCAGGGCACCAAGTCGCTGGAAAAAGCGGTGCGCCTGTTTAACCAAGAGGCAGTGCGGCTGGATGAACTGGGCGAGCATCCGCAGATTCCGACGCTGCTGGCGTACTTTGAGCAGGACAGCTATCTCTATCTGGTGCAACAGTTTGTCGAGGGGCAAAGCCTGCTTCAGGAAATGCGCCAGATCGGCGGCTTTGGGGAACGGCAAATTCGCGATGTGCTGGCGGACATTTTGCCTGTGCTGCGCTTTGTCCATCAGCGCCAGGTAATTCACCGCGACATCACGCCGACGAATATTCTGCGGCGACAGGGCGATCGCCGCTTAGTCCTGATCGACTTTGGCGTAGCCAAGCAGCTTGACGATGCGCCCGTGGCCACGGGCACCCGCATCGGCACCGAGGGCTACGCGCCGATTGAGCAGTTTCGCAGCGGCCGTGCCTATCCCGCCAGCGACCTCTATAGCCTGGGCGCAACCTGCGTGCATCTGATGACCCAGGTGCGACCTGACAATCTGTATGACCCGCTGGAGGGTCGCTGGACCTGGCGTGAATATCTGGCGGAAAAAGGCACGCTGGTAAGCGACCAACTGGCTACCATGCTCGACCATATGCTGAAGGACTTGGTGTCGGAGCGCTATCAGTCTGCCGACGATGTGATGCGTGAGCTAAATTCTGACTACTTTATTCCCACGATGCGAACAGGGCGATCGCCT
>RFIF01000248.1 GCA_003695655.1 Cyanobacteria bacterium J069 | reverse complement strand
GTAGAAAACGTGCAGCCGTATCTGGAAACCTGCCTGGAGCGCAAGTCCAAAATTATGGGCTTTGGGCACCGAGTTTACAAGGTCAAAGACCCCCGTGCCATCATCTTGCAAGAGCTGGCGGAGCAACTGTTTGAGAAGTTTGGGCATGACCACTACTACGACATTGCGATCGCCATGGAAAAGGCCGTCGAAGAAAAGCTCGGCCACAAAGGGATTTATCCAAACGTAGACTTCTACTCTGGGCTGGTGTATCGCAAACTGGGTATCCCCACGGATCTGTTTACGCCTGTGTTTGCGATCGCCCGAGTAGCTGGCTGGCTGGCCCATTGGAAAGAGCAACTGGAGGCAAACCGCATTTTTCGCCCCACCCAGGTTTACACTGGTGGCCACAGCGCGCCCTATATCCCCATCGACGAGCGAGATGGTCGAGTGGATGAACCGTCTGTTCCAGAACTGGTTGCTAAGTAGGTTCCGGAAAGTGTTTGCGAAGTTTTTCCAATTTTTGGTGAACTTGCGGACAAGAGAGGGTGAAACCCCCTTGCGGAATTTATGGAGGCTTGAGATTATTTATTCAAGTGACGATTTTCAGGAACTCCAAACCTCTGGGCTGTTTTGCCTGGGGGTTTTTTATTTTCTAGATTTTTTCCTTTAGAAGTTTTGGAAGTTTTTGTTGAATTTTATGGAAGGCTCTTATTTGTGAGCGGCGAAAGCAGATTCGACTCGTCGATATCCTATTTCGATATCTTACTGTAAGCCTTCCCTGCGCCATATCTATTTTTGATATCTTTACGATATCTACATCCGAGTGATTAGATAGAGCCTTGAGGCTTGCTACAAGGAATGGCGTATGAAACGACTGACGGAGTGGGGATTTAGCCGCGAGGCGTGGTGGCAGGGCAAAAAGGGCGAATATTGGGTGTTGGTGCAGGCGGTGCTGCTGCTAGGGTTGCTGGTGCTGCCGACGGGGCGGTTGCCGGGGCTCGAGCTGTCGCCGCCGGGGCTGTATGGGCTGTGGGCGATCGCCCTCCTATGTGCCCTTGGCGCTGCCGTGTTTCTCGGCAAGGGACTGATGGACTTGGGGCAAAGCCTGACGCCGCTGCCCTACCCGCGAGAGGACGGACAACTGGTGCAGACGGGTGTGTATAGCATCGTGCGCCATCCGATTTACAGCGGCGTAATTTTTGCCGTGCTGGCGATCGCCCTCTATCGGCTAAGCTGGACGCATCTTGCCGCTACCCTGGTGTTTTTTCTGTTCTTCAACGCCAAAGCTGCCCAAGAAGAGGCCTGGCTTGCAGAAAAGTATTCCGACTATGTGGATTACAAAACACGGGTCAAACGGCTGATTCCCTGGCTTTATTAGGGGGCTTTATGAAGGTGCAATCGAGAGCAGCTTTTCCATCTGAAAACGCACCAGGCTTTGCCCCTGGCGCTGCACTACTTCGCGATACAAGACGCTAAAGCCGCGGTGCTCGAAAAAAGGGCGGGCTGTCAGGCTGACTTCGGCATAGAGGCGAGGTAATGCGAGCGATCGCCCCTTTGCTTCAATCTGTTGCAAAAGCTGAGTGCCCACACCCTGCCCCTGTGCATCTTTGTGGCAATAGAAGCGGTCGATGTGGCCGTTGGATTCTAGTTCACCAAAGCCCAATAGCTGCGGATGTCCGGATGTGGTGCTGGGCAAATCGCGCTCAGCAACATAGACGAACCGCTGTTCAAATCGCCGCGTCCAGGCTTCCAGGTCGGCTGCGCCCGCTACCCAGGCTTCGATCTGTTCCGGGGTATAGTCACGACTATTGACATGGCGAATCGTATCTCGAAATAGCTCTCGCAGCGCCGCAGCATCCTCAGGCGTATAGGGTCGAATGATCATGTCGCGTTGCGGTGGCGGTGAAGACTGAGGGACAGCGCCCCTGCCCTTAGACCTTCTGCAAAACGCGAGACGGCTGGTTGGCGGCATGAAGGGCGGCGATTGGAGCAAGCAGCATATTTACAGCGGAATCGTTCGATTCTACCCTGCCATCTGGGGTGATGCAGCAGGTTTTCCACCAGTTGATATTGTGGGTGTGCAGCGCAGTCATTATTTGAGAATAGCGGCCGCCCCGCTCATCCGCGACCCGGCAAGACATCCGCAGATAAGAAACTAATCTTACTTGCAGGGGCACATCGGCTTGCTGAAGTTTTTGGCGGATGATTTGCAGTTTGGCATTTAGGCGGGTCATGGCGGTGTCCTCTTGGGGTGAACTGCTTGGGTGAAGTGATTGATAGAAGAGTGTTTGGAGCGATTTCAAAAAGCTGATGATTTAGTTATAGATTTTTCTCTAGCGCAGATCGATATGGAAAAGTTAAGGATTTTTTGAATCAGATCATCCTTAACTGAGTTCTGCTCTGGAGATCTGATCTGATAAGTTATGGCGATAGATAAAATCCTACGGCATGGTTGGATTTACGTTGGATTTACATTGACTCACAAAGCTTGAGGCAGACAACGCTTATAAACTCAGTTCCTGCAACGCCTTGAAGGTCTTGGCGGTGGCTTAAAAACGCCAAACCGCCCAGACTCAGCACCCACAGTACAAAGTCTCAGCGGATTGGTGGTTAATTGTAGTTAAATGCAGCCTAAGAAGTGATAGAACGCTTGACCGACAGGTCGTGCCCTGATTTAGTTGCTTAGCGGCTTCCTGCTGGCTCAAACTCTGGCTCAAACTTGAGAAGTTCTGAAGCCGTAAAAGCGTTGGAAAGTTAGGCAGGCGGCTGCATTTCTTTGGCCAGCTCTCGATAATCTGTCGGGTCACCACCTGCTGTGGGCAAGCGATCGCCAGCGCCAGAAATATCCACCTCTTCGGGCTGTGAGACTTCATGCTCAGGCGCAACCAGTTTTTCAACCTCTTTAGTGCTGAGGGTGCCCTCGCTCATCTTTTGAGCGGCTGCGTAGTCTCTGTCGAGATTCAGGTCTTTTTCGGGAGACTGCTCTACGCCTTCGGCGATCGCTGCCCGCTTTTCCCGTGCGTCAAAACTTTCCGTTTTGTCGGGTACGCTGTTGGTTGTCATAATCGAAAACCTCTATTCGTCCTCTATTCGTGATGCTCATACGTTACCAAGCTGGACTTAGCATCTCGAGTCTCCACAGACAGATCCCCTGCCTGTATCCTCAGACGGAGCGCTAAAGGGTTTGGGGGCTGAGGAGGTTGGGAAGGGAGCCTGGGCGATCGCTGGTGCGAAGTCGTCAGGCGAGCGGAATGAGGGCAGAGATCTGCGGTTCGGGCTGGAGGCTGCGCTTGAGAATAATCATGCGATCGCCCACTACGGGGCTGCGAGCCAGCAGCGTGCCGTCTAGCCCGACCAGTTCTAGCTTGCTGAAATCGAGCTGGGTGGAGCGCTTGAGCAAGTCGGTCGCAAGCTTATCCTGGCTGGCGGGCGAGAGGGCATACCAGCCATCCCCCAGGTTCACCGTCAAGCGGCTACTGCGAAAACTAGCCTGAATGGACTGGATCAGATTTTCGCGATAGGTATCGGTGACGCCGGTAATTTGCTCTTGGATGGCGGCGATGAGGGGCTGATCGGGCAACGGCGGTGGGGCAGGACGGGCGGGCGCGGGCGGCATAGGGGATGGCGGCGGCAGGACGGGTGGGGAAGGCTGCGGAGTGGGCCGGCGCTTTACCTCGCTGG
>RFIF01000247.1 GCA_003695655.1 Cyanobacteria bacterium J069 | reverse complement strand
AGTCATACCAGCTAATCACGCCGGTATTGGTAACGTGGTAGACGCCGCCGATAGGTTCTGCCGGTTGGGTTGTAGACGCATTCAAGGCGCGAACGGTGAAGCCAGCGATCGCCCCTGCCAAATCGGCTGCCCAGGTGGGACTACCAACTTGATCATTCACGACGCGCAATTCTTCACGGCTGCTGCCGACGCGCAGCATGGTTTTCACAAAGTTGCCAGTGCCATGCACGCCGTAGACCCAGGACGTTCGCAAAATCATGTACTGATTGGGGCGATCGCCGAGCATTTCCTCAATCCCAATCTCGCCTATCCGCTTTGATTTTCCGTACAAGCCAACGGGATTTGGCGTGTCGCTTTCTAGGTAAGGCGTATTCTTCGTGCCATCAAAAACGTAATCCGTTGAAATGTGAATCAGCAATGCGCCCATATCTCTACAGGCTTCCGCCAAAATTCTAGGCGCGGTTCCGTTGATTGTATAAGCAAGTTCCGGTTCCTGTTCCGCTTTATCAACTGCGGTATAGGCCGCTGCATTCACAATCACGTCCGGCTGGAAGGCATGAACCGCGTGCTTTAAAGTCTCTAGCTCGGCGAGGTTTATCTGAGTGCGATCGCCCGCAATCACTTCACCAATGGGTGAGAGCGATCGCACCAATTCTTTCCCTACCTGCCCGTTCGCGCCCGTGATCAGAATCCGAGTCATGCAAACACCTCCGCTTTGCAGAAGGGTATACCGGCTTGGTCTTTTGCAGAGAGCAGCGGCTCACCATCCAGCGGCCAGGCGATCGCCAAGTCAGGGTCATTCCAAAGAATACTGCGCTCGTGCTGCGGTGCGTAATAGTCTGTCGTTTTGTAGAGCACTTCTGCAAAATCTGACACCACCACAAACCCGTGGGCAAATCCTGATGGCACCCAGAGCTGCCGCTTATTTTCAGCGCTTAGCTCACAGCTCACCCACATGCCAAAGGTGCGCGACGATTTCCGCAGATCCAATGCCACATCGAAGATTGTGCCCACTGTCACGCGCACCAGCTTGCCCTGCGTCTGCTGGATCTGGTAGTGCATTCCTCGCAGTACATTCTTGGCTGAACGCGAGTAGTTATCCTGCACAAATCGAACGTCCAGACCCGTCTTGTCTTGAAAAATCTGTTCGTTGTAGCTTTCAAAGAAAAAGCCACGGCTGTCTCCAAAAACTTTGGGTTCCAGGATCAGCACGTCGGGAATTTCAGTCGGAAAGACGTTCATTCAATCCTCTCGCAATTAACTCGGTTGCATCCGCTCAGCGTGATTGATCATGATCAATCTATCTGCACCCAGCTATACCTTTCATGTCGCTCAATCGCGCACGAATTACGCCAGCACAGCCCTAGAATGCCCGACAATTTCCAATCGTTAACGAATGCAATCCGGAATTCAGTAAAGATATGGAAAGAATTAAGAACGGTTTAGCTCTTGGTAAAGCTTTGGGGGATGTTGGCTAGGTGACCTTGGGTCTGATTCGCAATCCGTTACATATACCGACAGATGTGTGTTTACAACTAACTCTCTATGGCGCTGTCTCCCAGAACGAGCGGGTTTGTGGGGCTGAGGGAGCGTTCCCTGGTCTGGGTTCGAGGTGCGAGGTGGAGATGGATGAGACGGGCGATCGCCTTGCCCTTGGCGGGCGGCCTGTCGCTTTCTGGATCAGGATTAGGCAAAACTGCTGAGCCATGGGACAGGGCGCTGCCAGCGGAGACAAAGCGGCTGGTAACTGAATGCGCGGTAAGCCAGCTTGTCGCGCAATCGGTCGAAGCAGAGGCGTTTTTAGAGAATCCTAATCCGGCACTAGCGGGACATCCAGCGCCTTTGTTCTCCAGCATTGGCGATACTCTGACGGCGCTGCTGCTGGCGGCTCCGTTTCCGCAAATTCACCCGCAGGCGCGACTGGGACGGGTGCCCGTGCTGATGTATCACGATGTGCTGCCTCGCAAAGAAGTGTTTTTTGATGTGACGCCTGCGGAGTTTGAGGCACATTTGCAAGCCATTCAGCAGCACGGACTAACGCCGATTAGCTTGGATCAACTGGTGACACACCTGGCCACTGGCGCACCGCTGCCGCCTAGGCCCGTGCTGCTGAGCTTTGACGATGGCTATTTGGGGCATTACAAATACGTCTATCCATTGCTGAAGCGATATGGCTATCCTGGTGTATTTGCGATTTACACGGGCAAGGTGGAGCGCAACTATGGGCGGCCGGGACTAACCTGGGCGCAATTGCGGGAGATGGCAGCCGACCCGCTGGTGGCGATCGCCGCTCACAGCGTCACCCATCCCCCAAACCTGGCAGATTTAGACGACCATGAACTGCGTTGGGAAGTGACGGAATCGAAGCGCATTTTGGAAGAAAAGCTGGGCGTTTCGGTGAAGCATTTTGTCTATCCTGAAGGCAACTATGACGAGCGGGTAAAGGCAGCGGTGCGGCGGGCGGGCTATCGCTCGGCGCTGACCATGAGCAACCAGGTCGATCGCTTTGCCAATGAGTCGGACGATCTGCTGAGCATCAACCGACTGGGCCAGTCGAAACTGTCGCTGGCGATCGCCCAAGCCGATGGGGGTGCGCCACTACCCCCTTTGGGCAAAACTTTTAACTTCAGCGCCCCGGTCCGAAAGCGGCAGGTTGCCCTGGAGGGCGTGCCGCTGACTCTGATTTCGGGCGGCCGGCCAACAACGGTTCATGCCGACAGCCGCTACCAAGTGCCCGATATCATTGCCAACACACCCGCCATTGCTGCCGTCGATGGCGGTTTTTTTTCGATGAAGCAGCTCGATTCCAACACGATGATTGGCCCGGTGTATAGCCAAAACACAGGGCAGTTTGTGCCGGGCAATACCTGGGACATTGCCAAGATCGTCGGGCGGCCGCTGGTGCTGGTAGGGCCACAAAGTGTGCAGTTTGTTCCCTTTGACCCACAGCAGCACAATACGCTGGCGGGCATCCGCAAAGTTATGCCCGACGTAAGTGATGCGTTTGTTGCTGGGGCGTGGTTGGTCAAAGATGGGAAGGGGCGATCGCCTGCGTCATTCCGCGATTTGTTTGGGTTTGACGTGCCGCGACACCGGGCGTTTTGGGGCATCGATCAGGCGGGACAGCCCGTGGTGGGTGTGTCGAAGAACCGGGTGGACTCGGTGACGCTGGGCGAGCTGCTGAGTCGGACGGGTCTACGAGAGGTGGTGATGCTCGATTCTGGCGCGAGCGCATCGCTCGCCTATGGACAAGAGTCGCTGGTGGACTATACGCCGCGTCCTGTTCCGCATGTAGTTGCCTTGTTTCCGCCTGCGGATGTCCGGCTGGCAACAAGCTGTGGAGCAAGACCCGTGGCAACTGTTGAATCTGGCTGTAATGGGCGCGATCGCTGTCTAGATGCGCTCATTGCGGCCGTTCCGGGTGTTCAATTGTCGGATCGGTTCTCCGTTCGGAAATAGACTGGTAGAACAGCGATGACTCAACCCGCCCCTTCGTCCTCAAAACCTGCCGCCGCATCGCCCAAGCCAACAGTTTGGGTGCGTCCTCGACCGTTGGGCTGGCTGCGGGAGCGATCGCCTCACTTCATAAAGGTTCAGAGCCGACGATTGCGGTCTAAGTTTCTGCCGCTGGCGCTGGGGCTGGTTTGTCTGCTGACGGTTTTGGGGCTGCCTTGGGTTCAGGCGCATCTGCCGCTACGGACTGGCGATTCCTCTCAGTCGGCAATCACACCGCCATTGAGTCAGGTGGTGCGTGAAAAAGCGGGAGAAGGGGCGATCGCCGCTCCTTCGCCAGCAAGCTCCCCAGGGCATACCGAAGACCGCGACGAAGGCCGCACTCCCCGACCGCTGCCTCGTCACGGACATCTGGCGTTTGCCGAAGCCAGCACAGCCAATCTGATGGTCGTCGCTAGCTATTCCCAAGATGTAGCGCAGCGGTTTGAGCGGCTGCACACCGACGCTGGACTGGCGCTGCTAAAGATGATCGATGCAGCCCGGCTAGAGGGTGTATGGATTGTGCCGGTATCGGGATTTCGCGACTACGAGCGGCAAACCCGCCTATTTCGCCTAAAAACCCAGCAATATGGCTCGACAGAAGCGGCGGCCCGAGCCGTTGCCCCGCCGGGTCACAGCGAACACCACACGGGCTATGCCGTTGATCTGTCGGACGGTCTGGCACGGGCGATGGATGTCAGCCTCTCCTTTGGCAAAACAGCGGCGTTTCAATGGCTTATGCGCCGTGCTGCCCAGTTTGGCTTTGAGCTGTCCTTTCCTGAGCATAATGCCCAGGGCGTGAACTATGAACCCTGGCACTGGCGCTATGTCGGCACGCCCGAAGCGCGGCGGCTGTTTGCACCAGCGGCAACCGTGCAGCCCGGTGTGGGCTAGTTCCTTTGGCTAGTTTCTGATGTATCAGTCAGGACTTACGCAGTTGAAACGAGTTCTGTAGATTCTGGATGATTTTTCGCGGGCTGCGCCCGCGAAAAATCATCCAACTGCGTAAGTCCTATCAGTTTTAGAGGAAGGCGAATTTTTAGAGGAAGGCGAATTAGCTTTTCATCGGGCGAATCAGCACCACGGGCGTTTGCTCGTCTGAGTTTCCGGCAGGGTTGCTGATCAGCGCCTGCGTCAGAAATTCGTCGGTGAGTCCGGCAGTGGCTGCCAGCACCTTCACAGCTTTCAGGTCGTTCACGTCCACGATCGCCGCTGAGAGTCCCGTTTCCTGCTTGATCCGATCCACGACCTGCTGCGGGTTGTCGGGGCCGAGCACGATGAACTGGTCGTAGGGTGGCAGTGTGCCCGTTACGTCGTCGATCAGCCGCGCCTGTTCGCCAGCAAGCTGATAGAACAGTCCAGGTTTCTTGAAGACTTTTTTGGCGATCGCCCCCAGCAAAAACGCCCCCGCCACACGCCACGGCCCGACGATATTCACCAGCGTTTGCATCCCGCAGGCCGTGGCCAGACTAGAGGTGGGCAAGAAGTAGTAGCAGAGGCGCTTGGCCAGCCAGCCGGGTTTGATTTCCGACGGATGGTGAAAACGGTCTTGCATGATGGCGACGGGTGTTTCGCCAATCGTTACCACGTCACCGGGCTGGGCATGGGGCATGACGTAGCGCTGCACCACCGTCACCGGGTCGTCCAGGTGCGTCAGCAGGTGCGTGCGAACGGGCAGCACGTCGGCGGCGGCGGTGGGTCGCCAGCGGTGCGAGTCTTCGGTGCTGGGAAACTTCAGCGGCACCATAATGTGGCGGACTTTAGGGATGCGGCCCTGCGGCCCATAGGTGACGTAGTGAATCTGCACCCAGGCGGCTTGCAGATTGCTGAGGTCGGGGCCTTTGATTTCCAGCGTCACCTCGGCATGGGTCGTCTTGCCCACTTTGACGATATAGCCAAACCAGTAGCCGTCTGGGCGGGCGGGCGCGTCGGCATGTTTTGGTGTCACCCAGAGGCGGTGCGTCACGCCATCCAGCGAGTCTTTGGACAGCAGCGTCACCTCGGCTGCCACATGGGGCACCATGATTTCCAGCCGCTCGGTCAGGTTGCGAAACTCGATGTCGCCCACCAGCACGTAGCGATTTGGCTCGTATACGTCCAAATTCCACTCGCCAGGCGTTAGCACCAGCGCATTGCCAGGGCGACGGCGAAACTGCGCTTCCCACGCGATCGCCCCCAGCCCCACCAGCCCTGCCGCAATCCCCAAGCCCGTTGTGATGATTCCCACGACCGCCATGCTCCCAATATCGCCCTTCAGACTATTACATCAGATGACTGCATAACCCAAACAATTGCCAAAACAATTGACCGAACGATTGGCCAGTTATCGTAAAGTACTGTCTCGGGGCAGAGGTAAATTTACAAACCTTATTATTCTGCGTTACGATGCACTGGAATTCCGAATTCTTATAGAAGCTGTTAATCCTGTCCACTGTTAATCAAATTGTGTCGCCAAATTCCCAGACATAAGGTTCATAGCCGGGCATTTGGGCGCTGCAACCCAGAGAGTTGCCTATGTTCTGGTTTTAAGTGGCTTGGTTTTCGTGGGATTCAGTTGACTCAAGCTTGCTGATTCGAGCATTAGCCTACACGGAGCACCTATGCAGAGATTGATCGGTATTGAGCGGGCGTGTTTGATCGGGCATCTCGTGGCGATGGCGTTTGGACTGGCGGGGCTGCTGCTGGTGATGCCCCATCCCGAGTTTTTGACGCATGTCCCCGCTGGGCAAACGCTATTTCGCTGGAGCATGGCCGGCGGCGGTGTGGTGTATATCCTGCTGGGGGCGATCGCCGTTTCGATTTATGCCTATCGCACGCTCGGTCTGCGGGCCTGGCTGACGTTTCTGGTCTGCTCCGTTGGGCTATCTCTCACCAGCGAACTGCTGGGCACTAGCACGGGCTTTCCCTTCGGCCACTACAGCTATCTCAGCGGCTTGGGCTACAAAATTGCCGGACTGGTTCCCTTCACTATCCCCTTGTCCTGGTATTACCTGGGGCTGTCGTCTTATCTGCTGGCGCGGGCCGGGCTAGAAACCGACAAGCCGACCTCTGGCATTCTGACCCTGGCGCGGGGGGCAGCAGCGGTATTTCTGGGCGCGCTCCTGCTCACCTCCTGGGACTTTGTGCTTGACCCCGCCATGAGCCAAACTGCCATGCCTTTCTGGTATTGGCATCAGCCCGGCGCGTTTTTTGGGATGCCTTACCAAAACTTTGTCGGCTGGCTGGGTACGGGAGCCGTGTTTATGACGGTGGCGGTGCTGCTGTGGGGACGCAGTGTGCCCCGGCCCCAAAGCGCTCAGCTCAACTTTCCGCTGGCGGTTTACCTGGGCAATTTCGCTTTTGCAATGGTCATGAGCCTCGCCTTTGGCTTCTGGGTGCCCGTGCTGCTGGGCATTTTGCTGGGCGTGATTCCGGCGGTGCTGTGCTGGCGACAGAGCTATGCGCTGAGTGAAAAGTCGGCAGCAGCCGCGACCGAAGCCGCTCTAAAGCCTGCGGTGCGCGTCGGAGTGAGTACCAATTGAACAGACTTGAGGGCATGTCGTCAGAAGTTGGATGGCTGGGCGAGTTGGGGGCGATCGCCCTCCTGCTGATCTTGCTTCAGCTTCCAGCGTTGGCGCTGTTGATGACTCGGCTACTTAGCGCGACTCGTCGTATGTTGCCCCTGCGTCCCCAAAGCGCGACGACTGACATGCTGGGCAGCGTCAGCGTCGTTATTCCCACGCTCAACGAAGCCCATCGGCTCCAGCCTTGCCTCGATGGCCTGACGCGCCAGGGCTATGAGCTGCGAGAAGTGATAGTCGTCGATAGCCACTCAGAAGACGACACGGTTGATTTAGTAAAGCTGGCAGCTCAGCGCGATCCTCGGTTTCGTGTGGTCTATGACGATCCGCTGCCGGCGGGCTGGGTGGGTCGGCCGTGGGCGCTGCACACTGGCTTTTTGCACAGTAGCTCCAGCAGCGAGTGGATTTTGGGCATTGATGCTGACACCCAGCCACAGCCAGGGCTGATTCCGGCGCTGCTTCAGGCGGCCAAGCTGCACAGCTATGACCTGATTACGCTGGCTCCTCGCTTTGTGCTGAAACAGCCAGGGGAGTGGTGGCTCCAACCGGCCCTCTTGCTAACGCTGGTCTATCGGTTTGGCGCGGCGGGCAGCGCGACGGATGATTCTGACCGCGTCATGGCAAATGGGCAATGCTGCTTAATTCGGCGATCGCTCCTGGAGTCACTCGATGGCTACACCAGCGCCCGCCAGTCCTTTTGCGACGACGTGACGCTGGTGCGCGAAGCGGCCCGTCGCGGCGCAAACGTGGCATTTTTGGATGGCTCCGAGGTTTTTAAAGTCCGCATGTATGATGGCATCGGCGAAACCTGGCGCGAATGGGGGCGATCGCTCGACCTGAAAGACGCCAGCACCCCCGGCCAAACCTGGAGCGACGTAGCATTTTTACTCACGGTGCAAGCGCTGCCCTGGCTGGTGGTTCCGGCGGTGCTGGTGCTTCTTGCCAACATCCCCGCTGCCGCATCACCTACCCTCCTCGTCCTGCTCACGCTCAATCTCTCCTTACTCACCCTGCGACTTGGCACCCAGTTTGGCATCCGCTCCGCCTACGATCGCCCTGCCTCTGGCTTCCCCCTAGCCTTCTGGCTTTCTCCCCTCGCCGATCCGCTGGCCGCCGTTCGTATTCTCATATCCGCCAGCCGCACCCCCAAGCGCTGGCGGGGACGGGAGTATGGGTGATGAGGTGTTGGAGTGTTGGAGTGTTGGAGTGTTGGAGTGTTGGAGTGT
>RFIF01000246.1 GCA_003695655.1 Cyanobacteria bacterium J069 | reverse complement strand
GATCAGGCCGAGGGCGATCGCCCTGGCCTGATCAGCCGTCGCCAGCCCATCCCCTTCGGCCCCTTCCTGGCACTCGGCGCAATTCTGGCCGTCTTCTTTGGAGAGAGCCTCATTAGCAGCTACCTCCGCTTGTTTTGGGGGATTAGCTAGGGAAAGGGGCAGGGATCAGGAACCAGGTTTCAGGGAGCAGGGGTTGGGTTTCAGGTTTTAGATTTTGAGTTTTAGATTTTGGGCGTGAGCCGCAAGCAGCATCCCATCCCTAACCCCTAACCCCTGACCCCTATCCCCTGAAACCTACACACCTCTGATAGAATCGACATCGTAGTTTGAATCACATACTCTACAGATGTGGCTTGGACGACGTTAAAAACCACCAATACTTATCTGGAAGCGGAACTCATGCAGCAAATGCTGGCAGCCCATCAGATTCCGGCGCGAGTGGTGGCGCAAGGTGTTCAGGCGCATTTTGGTTGCGGCACACCCGCCGTAGTTCAAGTGTATCCACAAGACTGGTGGACGGCGCTGCTGCTGCTGAGTCCGGTGGATGAGGCTGATGAAGGAAGGCTTGAATAGCGATCGCTCCAGTTTTTGCCGTTCCATCCCAGGTTTGCGACTCAAAATTTCACCCTGCCAAGCCACTTTTCTTAATCTCGGCTTCTCGCCTCCTGCTCCCCCCGCCTCAGCGATTTTGACAATCCCTTTATCAACTGGTTCTTTTCATGTCTTTGTTTGATTGGTTTGCAAATCGACGAAAAGCTGGCGCAATTAGCCAGGATCGGCAAGAGCGCGAAATCGCAGACGGACTTTGGAGCAAGTGCCCAAGTTGCGGCGTATTGACTTATACCAAAGACCTGCGGGCAAATCAGATGGTCTGCCCGGAGTGCAAGCACCACAACCGCATCTTTAGCGATGAACGGATTCAGCAGCTTATCGATGCGGGCACTTGGACGCCGCTGGACGAGCACCTGTCGCCGACCGATCCGCTGGGGTTTCGCGATCGCAAGGCCTACAGCGATCGCATTCGCGACACCCAGGACAAAACCCGCCTGACGGATGCCGTCGTCACCGGGATCGGCCGACTCAGTGACCTACCCGTGGCCCTGGGTGTCATGGACTTTCGCTTTATGGGCGGCAGCATGGGTTCCGTCGTCGGCGAAAAGCTAACGCGGATGATTGAACGGGGTACGCGCGATCGCCTCCCTGTCATCATCGTCTGCGCCTCTGGCGGTGCCCGGATGCAGGAGGGAATGCTCAGCCTCATGCAAATGGCCAAAATCTCTGGCGCGCTAGAGCGTCACCGCGAATCTCGCCTGCTCTACATTCCCATCCTCACCCACCCCACCACGGGCGGCGTGACGGCTAGCTTTGCCATGCTGGGCGATCTGATCCTGGCAGAACCCCAGGCCACCATCGGCTTTGCCGGGCGGCGCGTAGTCGAGCAAACCCTCCGCGAAAAGCTACCCGACGACTTCCAAACCTCGGAGTACCTGCTCAACCACGGCTTTGTAGACACCATCGTGCCCCGCACCGAGCTAAAGAAAACTCTGGCCCAATTGATTCGGCTCCACCAGCTACCGCAGGACAACGCCCACGCAGTTCATGTTCCCGACACCGTGCCGGAAACCCTGCCGCTCAAGATTCCCCATGAGCTATGAAGCTTTGTAATTCGGGGTTTCCAGATTATCTGACAAATCACTCCACGCCTCACTCCCATGCAACTGATCGCCGCCATGCAGGAGGTGTTTCGCCAGCCTCCCATCCCCTACGAACCGCAAAAGCACTCCCTTAAATCCTGGGCAAAGTATTGCTTGCAAGACCGGGGCTATAAGGTTCTATACGCCGATCGCGCCGATTTCGCCATTCAGTCCCGCGCCGACGGCAAGGTGTTCTTCCGCGTCACCGAAAACCCCGCCGACGTAACGCCAGATATGGGCTGGATTGTGTGCGATCGCGCTTCGCAGGTCACAACAGTCGTTGCACCAGAGAGTCATGAGTGATGGAGTGTTGGAGCGACCAATAGGATCCAACTCTTAACGTAACTCCCCGTCACGCCATCACCCCGTCACGCCATCACCCCTCCACCCTCCAATGCGGGAACTCTACCCCCCCATCGAACCTTACAACTCTGGAACCCTAAAGGTTTCAGACCTGCACACAATCTATTTTGAAGAAGCGGGCAATCCCCAGGGCAAGCCCGTTGTTTTTTTGCACGGCGGCCCCGGCGGCGGCATCACGCCCAGCTATCGCCAATTCTTTGACCCGCAAAAGTGGCGCATTATCCTGTTTGACCAGCGGGGCTGTGGCCGCAGCACACCCCACGCCGAGCTGCGCGAAAACACAACCTGGGATCTGGTACGCGACATTGAAACAATCCGGGAGCGGCTGGGCATCGATCGCTGGGTTGTGTTTGGCGGCAGTTGGGGCAGCACGCTCTCCCTCGCCTACAGCCAGACCCATCCAGAGCGCTGCAAAGGACTGATTCTGCGGGGCATCTTCATGCTGCGGCGCAAGGAACTGCTGTGGTTCTACCAGGAAGGATGCAGCTACATTTACCCCGACGCCTGGGAAGAGTACCTGAAGCCGATTCCACCAGAGGAGCACTACGACCTGATCACGGCTTATTACAAACGGCTGACCAGCGACAACCCAGCGGTGCGGCTGGCGGCGGCCCGCGCCTGGTCGGTCTGGGAAGCCAGTACCAGCAAACTATTGCCCGATACCAACCTGCAACAGCGATTTGCCGAAGCGGACTTTGCCGATGCCTTTGCCCGCATCGAGTGCCATTATTTTGTGAATAAGGGCTTCTTTGAACAGGATGACCAGCTTTTACGGAACGTCGATCGGATTCGCCATATTCCCGGCGTCATTGTGCAGGGACGCTATGACGTGGTGTGTCCGCCCACATCCGCATGGGACTTGCACCGCGCCTGGCCCGAGGCAGAACTTATTCTCGTACCCGATGCAGGGCACTCAATGAACGAACCCGGCATTCGCACAGCGCTACTAGAGGCGAGCGATCGCTTCTCCACCCTCTAGCGTCTTCCTTCCAGCCCGCTCTGTTTCTCGTTTAGCAACACTCTTAACCCCTAACCCCCAACCCCTCTTCACTGATAGACTGAAAGCCTGAACCCGCCTGGATTTTCACTATGTCTGCCGCAACATTAGCCGACCAGCCCCTCAATTTTCCCCTCACTGCCGTCGTCGGACAAGCGGCAATCAAGCGTTCTCTGATGCTCTGTGCGGTCGATCCCGGTTTGGGCGGCGTAGTCATTGCCGGACGTCGCGGCACTGCCAAATCCGTTATGGCCCGCGCCATTCACACCCTGCTACCGCCGATCGAGGTAATCGAGGGGTCTTGCTGCAATGCTGATCCCAAAAAGCCTGAAGATTGGGACGATGACACGATTAAACAGCACACTGGCAAACCGTATGTAGAGCCAGAGCAACGCTCAGATTTCCCGCTTGACGAAGTGCTGCCTACGGGCGTGATTCCGGCTCCCTTTATTCAGATTCCCCTAGGTGCGACGGAAGACCGATTGATCGGTTCGGTGGACGTGGCGCAGTCGATCAAGACAGGTGAGACCGTGTTTCAACCGGGGCTGCTGGCAGAGGCGCACCGGGGCGTGCTGTATGTAGACGAAATCAACCTGCTGGATGATCAAATTGCCAATCTGCTGCTAACGGTGCTGACTGAAGGGCGCAACCAGATTGAGCGGGAGGGCATTAGCTTTCAGCATCCCTGCAAGCCGCTGCTAATTGCCACCTATAACCCGGAAGAAGGAGACTTACGGAACCACCTGCGAGACCGAATTGCGATCGCCCTTTCCGCCGACGAAATGATGGGGCTAGACCAGCGGGTGGAAGCCGTTGAGCGCGCTACAGAATATTCCCAGTCTCCCGAAGATTTTCTGAAACTCTACAGCGAGGAGCTGGACAACCTCAAAACCCAAATCATCCTGGCCCGCGAGTGGCTCAAGGATGTGCAAATTTCCCGCGCCCAGATTGAATATTTAGTCAACGAAGCCCTACGTGGCGGCGTGCAGGGACATCGAGCAGAACTGTTTGCTGTGCGAGTGGCCAAAGCCAATGCAGCTCTGGAGGGGCGCACCGAGGTTAACGCTGATGACCTGCGTGAAGCCGTGAAACTCGTCATCGTGCCG
>RFIF01000245.1 GCA_003695655.1 Cyanobacteria bacterium J069 | reverse complement strand
GTAGGGGGGTAGGGGTTGGGAATTAGGGGTTGAGGAGTTGGGATGATATCCAATCCCTGGCACCTGGTTCCTAAAACCTGTTCTATGTAATGTGCGCGACAGAAACGGCTTCTGTCAATCCTACAGTTGGGGCTGTTTTTGCACGAAATTGTCTTGCGGTTGTGAGCTATGAGGGAGGGCGATCGCCCTTTCATTCGCTCCCCCAGCCATAACTGCGCCTGCCCTTTTTACCCAATTATTTTTACCCAATTAGTTTAATCACACAGGTCTGAACGCACAGGTTTTATCCCCAGCCGCCAAACCCAGACTGCTCAATTAAAAAATAGGCCAGCCCAGCGCTGCCCAAGGGGACAGTGAGATTATCGATCCCGAATTTAGAAAAGGCTTCGAGGATCGTAGCGGCGATCGCCACCAGAGCGGCGATGCCCCACACGCCAGCGCTACTTCCCTGCAAACTTACCAGCACCAACGCACTCACGATAAAACTTGCCAGCGCCATCGTCAGCGTCCCTTCCCAGCTTTTTTCAATTTCGCCAATTTTGTAGCGGCGCTGCCCAATCGCCTGCCCCACCAGCGCCGCCAGCCCATCGCCCCAGGCCATCGTGAGAATGCCCAACACCGCATAACGGGGGTGTTCCTGCCAAAACAGCGCCACCAGCACGCCAATGCTGACTGCATAGAAGAAGGTTCCCAGGCTCTTGCGCCCGACGCTGTTAATCCCTGGCAAAATCGGCAGCCGATAGGACAACAGCGCCACCAGACTAAACAAGACCGAAAACGCTAAACCCACCCAGGGCGGCATCTTCAGCCACCAGGCCAGCAAAATGACGTTGCCCGTGCCAATGTGGACGATCTTGCGAACGGTTTCTGGCTCCACAATCCGAAACCGATTGAGTCCTTCTGCGAGGAGCGTAATGCCACCAACCCAGAGCGCGGCTGCCAACAGTTGCAGCCACAGCGGCGGGGCCGACGCATACCAGGAAATCTGACTCAGCAAGGGGCTTGGTCCTTCGATAGGATAGGCAGGGCGATAGAATCGGCGGCAAGGGGGCAAGCACCGACGTTAGACGCTAGGCCATGACCTGACGAGCGATCGCCTCGACCACACCTGTCAGGGGGCTATTGGGATATTTAATTGTAAAAATTCCCGCACTCGCCAGCACCATCAGCTCATCCGAATGGGGCAAGATTCCTGCTACGGGCGCGTCGTAGGTTTCTTCAACCCGCTGCTTAAGCTGTACAAAATCCAGCACTTGCGGCGCTTTATTGACCACCATTAGCAGCTTTGGCACCTCTAGCTTGCGCGCCACATCCACCGTGACGGCCGTGCCCTGATAGTCCTGCTGGTCAGGGCGCAAAATCAGCACCAGCACATCGGAAATCGTGATGGAGAGCAGCGTTTCCTCGTTTAATCCGGGGTGGGTATCGATAAACAGATAGTCGAGCTTCAGGGTTTCCATCAGCTCTCGGAAACCCTCGTTTAGCAGACCCACATCATAGCCCTCCCGCAAGACGCGGGCAATTTCCCCGGCTTTGACGCTGGACGGCACCAGATACACCTTGCTGCGATCGCTCCCTTTGCCTTCCAGCACGGAGGTTACGTCATAGGCTACATCAGAAATTGATCGGCGTCCCCAGAGATAATCATTCAGCGAGCGATCGAGGTCGTCTTCTCCAAAGCCAAAGAGGACGTGGATGCCGGGCGACTGAATATCAGTGTCTACAATGCCCACCCGATAGCCCTGGCGCGCAATAGCCGTCGCCAGATTAGCCGTCGTGTTAGACTTGCCGGTGCCGCCTCGGTAGGAATGAACAGAGACCACTGTGGACATGAAAAACCTCGAAAAAATGCGTCTGAAGTGTCCGGCACTGTTTGAGTGAGACTTGGACGAGACCTGAATGCGACTGGGGCGAGACTCCGCTAATACCCGTCTGACTGTTTTAGGCGGAGAGTTTCACCCCGATAGTTTTCGAGCCAGTAGCCCTGCTCATCGGCATGAACCTGAGTTTCCCAGAGCGGAATCTTGCCCAGCTTCGTGGTCACGATGTATTGGGGCACCGCGAACCCGGTCATATGACCCAATAATCCTCGCATGATTTCCCGTCCTTTTTCCACACTGGTGGCAAAGTGCGACACGCCCGTCACGTTGTCGCAATGATACAGGTAGTAGGGGCGCACGCGAATTTTCAATAGCCCTTGCAGCAGCGATCGCATCGTTTCCACATCATCGTTGATGCCCTTAAGCAGCACACTCTGGTTTTGCACGGGCACGCCATGCCGCAGCAGGCGATCGCACGCCGCCGCCGCCTCTGGCGTAATTTCCTTGGGGTGGTTAAAGTGCGTATTCAGCCAGATGGGATGATATTTCTCTAACATGGCGCAAAACTCTGGCGTGATCCGCATCGGCAGCAGCACCGGATACCGACTGCCAATCCGAATAATCTCTACATGGGGAATCTTGCGCAGTCGGGAAATAATCAGTTCCAGTTTTTCATCGGAGTAGGTGAGCGGGTCGCCGCCCGTCAGCAGCACGTCGCGAATTTCGGGGTGGCGGGCAATGTAGTCAAAATCTTGCTCCCAGGAGCCGGCCTCGCTGGTTTCAAAATAGGTGCCATCCAGGTCGGTGGTATGAAACTTGCGGGTGCAGTGGCGGCAGTAGACCGCACAGGCTTCCGTCACCAGCAACACAATGCGATCGGGATACTTGTGAACGACGCGGTTGGTCTTGCGGTAAGCGGTGTCGCCTACGGGATCTGGCTCTGCCCCCGGAAAGCTCTGGAACTCTTGCAGCGCGGGCACCGACTGGAGCCGGATCGGGCAGTTGGGATCATCGCGATCCATCAATGAGGCGTAGTAGGGCGTGATGCTCCAGCGATATTTCCCCGCTGAAGCCTGAATGGCGGCCGCCTCTGCGGGCGTCACGTTAATCCATTCCTGCAAGACTTCCACCGTGCTAATGCGGTGTTGAAGCTGCGATCGCCAATCTGACCAGACCAAATCCTGTGTTTTCGGCATCAATAGATTTCCCCGATGTCAACGCAAATTTGCAACGACGCGATTCCCTCATGCAGAGCTAAGTAGATAGATCAAATTAAAAACTAGACTCCAAACCCTGCGCCGCCCGCTGCGCGGGCGGCGCAGGGTTTAAGATCTGTTTTTTAATCTGGTCTATCT